>DCVU01000188.1:7686-12948 GCA_002327415.1 Smithella sp. UBA2180 | reverse complement strand
AGATACGAATTTAGTGAAAAGGGCTATTGACCGGAAGCGCATTCCCGTAAGGGAGGCGCAATAATAAAAAATGATATTCCTTACCGGTAAAAGCCAAAGGGTTTTACAAAATGCTCATCTGCTGCGTTGCGCTGCAAACCGCACCGCTCAATGTATATCCATATACGCCTCGCGGTACGGTTTTTTGCCCCGCTGAAGAGGGACAGTTCAACTAACGAATTCCAGTTTACTGCGTAACTGTAATTCGAGTTTCACTGCGTGCCTTGCATCTGAACATTTTTGAACAGCTCCCAATATGATGTTTCTCAATCTCATTAAACTGTATTATTTCTTTGATTTATTATTCATTTTTCAGCCTTATTTCTTTACAGGAGACGTTCACAGTGCTATAATAAAAGCAAAAATAGTGCCAAAAGCAGGATGTCACAGGTTAAATGAAATTAAGCAGGAAAACAGTCATTGTCTCTTCAATAGCAGTCGTTTCTTTGGTGGTTTTGATTACCGTTGTGGCCGTAATCAAGGTCGGTGTAAATAAACCCCAAAATTTGCTAAAAGCACTTCAGAATAGCGTAGATCTGCAAATAAAAGGCTTCGTTTACACGGAAGTCGGCGAAGCCAACGCCAAATGGGAAGTAAAAGCGGAAACCGCCACATATAACAAAAAGCAAGACCTTGCTTTATTTGATAAAGTTCAAATAAAGTTAACAACTTCGGATGGCAAAGTTTTTATAATGATGGCAGATGAAGGACGGATGCTTATTAAGGAAAAGAACATTGAGATAAAAGGCAATGTGGTTATAAATTCCGAAAATGGCGATAAATTTTCCACCGATTACTTGAATTATAACGATGCCGAAAAGAAATTTTATACCGATGCGCCGGTGACTATGGAAAATAAGCATATGAAAATAACGGGAAGAGGATTAGCTCTCTTTATGAATACAGGGGAATTGAACATTCCCTCAATGGTTAAAGCGAAAATAAATTAAGTGGAGCTACCTTTGGCAGGAGCCATAGGCTCCCAAAGTAACGCTACCTCCCGCGGGATCGAGAAATTGAATGGTTAATAAAAAAGCATATTCGTTTATTGTGAGACTCAAATTTCAAAAACGAAGTGAATTGAAATTTGTAAGTCGAACAATCCCGCACATCGGAGGGCACAATATCTCGCAGCTTGCTTTGGGGTTCATACCCGTGGTTTTATTTATTATTTTGTTAACAGCGCCCGGCACATATGCTGATAATAATTTCATAAGTAAGCAATCTGATGAACCTATTGAAATTACTTCCAAGCGGATGGAGGCTTTTAACGAAAAGAAACTTGTTGTATTTTCCGGCAACGCTATAGCCACACAAGGCAACAAGGTGCTGAAAGCAGATCTGTTGCGTTTGTATTATAAAGAAGAATCCGGTAAAAAAAATAAAATCGGGACAATTGAAACAGGCAGCGCCGGCGATCTGGAGAAAATAGAAGCAAAAGGAAATGTTTCCTTAACACAAGGAGAACGAATAGCAACCGGAGACGAAGCAGTATATTTTAGAGACGGCAACAAGGTTATTATGACCGGAAATGCTATGTTGAAAGAAGGTAAAAACATTATTAAGGGAGACAGGGTAATAGTGTTTTTAAATGAAAACAGGGGAGTTGTGGAAAGTAATACGCAGAAACAAGTTAAAGCAATAATTTATCCTCAGGAAAAAAAGAAGGCGGGAGTCAACTAGCGCAAATATTCAGCGCTTTAAAGTTATGGGCAATTTATCGGCAAAAGGTTTAACTAAAATTTACAACAAGCGAAAAGTTGTCAATCAGATTGACTTATCGATTTCGCCGGGCGAAGTTGTCGGTTTGCTTGGCCCTAATGGTGCCGGCAAGACAACCACTTTTTATATGATTGTCGGATTGATTAAACCGGATGTCGGAGAAATATTTCTAGATGGAGAAAATATTACAAAATCCCCCATGTATTTAAGAGCACGCAAAGGTTTAAATTATCTGCCCCAGGAACCATCCATTTTCCGTAAACTCACAGTGGAAGAAAATATCCTTGCAATTTTAGAAACTCTTGATTTGCGGGAAGAAGAAAGAAATGAAAGATTGGAAGAGCTTCTCCGCGAGCTTGATCTGACTGGACTGGCGAAAAATAATGCTTATTCTCTTTCCGGCGGCGAGCGAAGAAGAGTGGAAATAACGCGGGCATTGGTTACTCACCCCAAGTACATTCTTTTGGACGAGCCTTTTGCGGGAATTGATCCGCTTGCAGTGGCCGACATTCAGAAAATAATCGAAAAATTGAAAAACAAGGGAATAGGTATAATTATTTCCGATCATAATGTGCGGGAGACTCTTTCCTGCTGTGATCGGGCCTATATTGTCAATGAAGGGGCGATACTTGTTGAGGGTCCTCCGGATAAGATTTCNNATTTGAGCTAAAACAGAACTTAAAACTTTCCCAGCAGTTGATTATGACTCCCCAGCTGCAACAGGCAATAAAGTTGTTGCAGTTATCCCGGCAGGAACTCATCGAGACGATTAATCAGGAAATGGAAGAAAATCCTCTTTTGGAAGAAGTTTCCCCGGATGAAGGAAATGATGAGGAAGTTCATGCGGAAATTGAAGACGATGTCCAATCTATCGAACGTGAAGATGTAAAAGCTGTAGAACGGGCAACAGAACTAACAGGTGAAGGAGACGGTCGCGAAGAGTTTGACTGGACTAATTATCTCGAAGATTACGGCCCTGTGGGCGTTACTTACGGCAGTAGAGACGGAGAGGCGACATCATGGGATAATATTCTTACCGAAAGTCAATCACTGGTAAAACACTTGATGTGGCAGATGAATCTTTCATCCTTCAATGAGGATGAAACACGTGTGGGAACTCAAATTGTCGGCAATCTTGATCAAAACGGTTATTTATGCGCAACCGTTCCGGAAATAATGCAGTTGGAAAATGTGAGCGAGGAATTTGTTGAAACTGTTCTGAAAAAAGTCCAAGAATTTGATCCGCCGGGAATTGTTGCCCGTAATCTGCAGGAATGTCTATTAATTCAAGCGAGGATGCTGGGCGTAAAAAGTCAGATGATTGAAGTTATCATCAAAGACTATCTTAAAGACCTGGAACTGAAAAATTATGTTCATATTGCCCATAAATTAAAAGTTCCTCTGCGCGAAGTGGAGATAGCTGTATTGTTGATCAGCAGGATGAATCCGAAACCGGGAAGTCAGTATTCCGAAGAAAAGATTCAGCCGATAATTCCCGATGCTTATATTATCAAAGTGGGAGACGAATATAAAATAATTCTTAATGATGATGGATTGCCGCGTTTGCGCATAAGTAATTTTTATCGTGAAATAATGGCAGGAATTACAGATCATGGCCATGGTGAGGAAGAAAGCGGAAAAAAATATATAAAAGATAAAGTGCAATCAGCTACATGGATGATTAAAAGCATACAACAACGACAGAAGACAATCTATAAAGTAGTGGAAAGCATTGTCAAATTTCAAAGAGAATTTTTTGATTGCGGCATTGATTTTCTTAAACCTTTAGTGCTGCACGATGTTGCCAATGATATAGAAATGCACGAGTCAACGATTAGCCGTGTAGTAAACAACAAATATGTGCATTCCCCTCAGGGAATTTTTGAAATGAAGTACTTCTTTGGCAGTTCCATTAAAAGAACATCCGAGGGAAACATTGCATCGAAAAGCGTCAAAGAAGAAATTAAGCAAATAGTCAGCGGAGAAGATCCCAAAAAACCTTACAGTGATTGCGAGATTGTTGAGCTACTGCAAGCAAAGGGAATAAATATTGCCCGNNGTTATTGTAGTGTTAATTTGATTAAATTAATTAAGGAGGAGTGATTATGAAGATTTCCATAACTTTTAGAAACGGTGAAGGTGAAAACTGGCAAAAAGTTTATGCAGAAGAAAGAATTCAGAGACTGAAAAAATATTTAGATGCACCTGCCGAAGCTCATATTGTCGTTTCCATGGAAAAATTCAGACATTTTGCAGAAATCAATCTAAGTTCCAGTGGTTGGAATATAAATGCAAAAGAAGAAGCCAAAGATATGCATCTTGCAATTGATAGCTGTATAGAAAAGATTGAAAGACAACTTAAAAAACAAAGAGAAAAAATCAGAGAACATAAGCCCAGAAGCATTCGCCGAAGCAAGGAAAAGCTGGATGAAGGAGAAGAAGCTGAAGAACCAACAGCAAATAAACTTGCGGAAACGCATAAATTAATTTTGAAACCCATGTCTTTTGATGAAGCGATAATGGAAATAGAAGGTACTAAAGATCTCTTTATTCTTTATAGGGATTCTTCTTCTGAAAACGTAAGTTTGGTCTATCGTCGCGACGATGGAAATTATGTTCTGATCGAGACAAATAGCTAGTTAGTGAGTTTATGAATTAAGCTTACGTCACAAAAGCAAGATAAAGGTGTGGTAAATGCAACTAGATCAAATTATTAAAATTGAGTTTATCAATGCTAATTTATTGGCCAAAACAAAAACTGAAGTGTTGACTGAGTTAGTTAATACCTTAATTCAAGGAGGTCTTAAACTTAACGCTTCTTTGATTGTTGAAATTTTACAACAGAGAGAAAATCTAGGTTCTACGGGAATAGGCGATGGGGTTGCCATTCCTCATGGGAAAACATCCGCAATTGATGATCTCATTGTCGCTTTTGGACGCAGCGTAGAAGGTATCGATTATGATTCATCTGATGGAAAGCCGGTACATCTTTTTTTCTTGCTTTTAGCTCCGGAAAATTCGGCCGGTCAGCATTTAAAAGTTTTGGCTAAGATTTCTAAAATGTTGAAGGTAGCTAATTTCCGCAAAACACTTCTGAAAGCAAAATCCACAGGTGATTTGTACAAAATAATTATTGATCAAGATAATACCTGCATCCCTTATTAAAAAGGTTGATATAAAAATGAAAAATCTGCGAGTCGTAATCATCACCGGTCTTTCCGGTTCCGGTAAAAGTACCGCGCTGCGTGCGCTGGAAGATATCGGTTTCTTTTGCGTAGACAACCTGCCGGTAATATTACTTCCTAAATTTCTTTCCTTAACCGCAGCTTCTTCACCAGAAATAAAACAGGTAGCCCTGGTTATGGATTTACGGGAAAGAAGCTTTTTGGATAAGTACAGGCGCATATTCGCGGGATTGAAAAAGAAAGGATACAAGATAGAAATTCTTTTTCTTGAAGCCGGCGATGAGTCTCTTTCGCATCGCTTCAGCGAGACAAGGCG
>DCVU01000188.1:0-7668 GCA_002327415.1 Smithella sp. UBA2180 | reverse complement strand
CATCAGTTAAAAGATATAGTTCAGCGGCAATTTTTACCTTCCGCAAAGAATAAGAAGATGGCTATTAACGTAACTTCATTTGGCTATCGTTACGGATTGCCCGTTGATGCTGATCTCGTTTTTGACGTGAGGTTTCTACCCAATCCTTATTTTGTGGAAAGTTTAAAAAAATATAACGGCAATAATACTGACGTAAAAAATTATGTAATGCAGAATAAGGAAAGCAAGAAATTTATGGATAAAATATTGGATTTGATGAATTTGCTGATTCCTCTTTATGAAAAAGAAGGAAAAGTGCGCCTGAATATTGCCATGGGCTGTACGGGCGGCAAACATCGTTCCGTGGTAATGGCGAATAAAATAAGTTCGTTTTTTTCGTCACTGAAGTATGTGGTAAACTTAAATCATCGCGATATTAATAAAGATTGACATTAGTATTTTCAGCTTACGTTTTTCCCAGGATAATCTTATTTTGTTATATTATCTTTAATCCAGTGCGGATCCCACCACTCTTGCGGATTGACAAATTGTCCGCCGACAATAATGCTGAAGTGTAGGTGATCTCCTCCCGCCAGGCCTGACGTTCCGGATACTCCTATTTTTTCGCCTTTGGCCACATTTTTACCGACGGTCGTATCAATAGATGATAAATGTCCATAGAGGCTGAATAATCCCAGTCCGTGATCAATAATGATGGCATTACCGTAAATTCCCAAAGCCCCGGTGAAAACGACAATGCCTTTGTTGGCCGCTTCTATAAGAGCCCTGGCGTTTGATGCCAGATCTACGCCGGTGTGAACGGATTCACCGACAACTTTTTTATTATACATATAACTTCTTCTATCACCGAAAAGAGCCATGGGAGCTCCGTTTTTCATGCGCAGGAAAGTGCCTTCCCTGAGTTCTTTGTCAGAGGAATTCTGACATATTTTCTGGATGGTCAAAAAGTTGTCATTGCGCATTTGAGAATTAATATAGGCAAAAACCTCCAAAGGAGTTTTACCCTGAAGAGATGGAACCATGGCCTGGAACTCGGGCATTTTCTGCTGCAGAAACTTTTCGTCGAGATTCATTTTGTCCGAGCGAAATTTCTTCTCTTTAATGACGCAGGGCAGGGCGATGGTTGTTTCATTTCCCGCTTCATCACGGGCAAATACCGTTATTCTGGTTGTTGTCTTTCCCGCGTTCATTGGTAAAGCGAAATAAGTGATATAAGAAGGCTTGTTGTCAATCAATACGGCGTGAGCGGGAGATAAATAATTGTTAATGTAAACTCCGGTGGTGGCAAGGGCTTTTGATGGCTGGTAGGCGACAAAGCCCGTGCCGCCCTGATTGATATAATTGATGTTCTTCAAAAGATTAATCTGCGGCGGCACTGTGTCGATTTTTACCGCCTTGGATAAAATTGTCTGATTTTGAAAAAGGGAATGATCTCTTGCCGTGATTTTAATCGTAGCCGGACCGTCATGGAGTCTCAATTCTCCCGTATTTATGTTTAGCGATAATATCTCCTGCTTAATTCCTCTGGAAGGGATTTTTTTATCTGCCAGAATCTGGCCTTTGTTATCCTGAATGATTTCCACGTTCAAATGGGAAAGACCGCTTTGTGAATCGGAAAAGTTAATTTCCAATGTTTTTTGTCTGCCGATGGCGGTGACATCTTGAGTGAACTTGATTGCAGGTTTTCCAATTTCTACATAACTGCCGAAGAAAAACCAGCCCAGAGCAACAATAACTAAAATGGCTATAGAAATTTTGATATATAATAAATTGAATCTTTTCATAGTAATCCCCTAAAAATGTGAGATGATACGTCTCCGGGGCTTATAATAGCTTTAATAATGTTTTGCAAGATAAATCTACCCCCAAGTTAGTTAAATGCCTTAACTTTTCTAAAATATATTGAAGATAATTATGCCTTGATATTGTTAAGAAGCACTGTTATATTTTAACTTAAAGTAGCAAGAGGCTTTATGCATTGAAGCTAGTAAAAAAATTACTTGTGAGATTGGAAATATGCTTGCAAACAAAAAAATTGTTTTAGGTGTTACCGGAGGAATTGCAGCCTACAAAGCGGCGGAATTAATTCGCGCGCTCATCAAGTCAGGGGCGCAGGTAAAAGTCATCATGACCAAAAGCGCAAAGGAATTTATCACTCCTTTAACACTGCAAACCCTTTCGCAGAACCAGGTCTATACGGATATGTTTGTTCCGGTGGATAAATATGAAATGGCACATATAACGCTTGCGGAATTTGCCGACGCTTTTGTCATCGCGCCCGCAACGGCAAACATAATCGGGAAGATTGCTTCGGGGATTGGCGATGATTTGTTATCCACCACAATTATGGCACAGGAAAAACCAACGCTTATTTGTCCGGCCATGAATGACAAAATGCTTGCCAATCCCATCGTCCAGAAAAATATAAATAAACTTAAAAAATTCGGTTACACTGTAATGGAAAGTGCTGAGGGCGAGCTTGCATGCAAGACAAAGGGTAAGGGACGTCTCCCGGAGATTGCGGAAATTGTAGAAGCAATAGAAACCCTTCTTACTCCCAAAGACTTCGCCGGCGTGAAAATTCTAATTACGGCCGGCCCTACCGAAGAACCGTTAGATCCGGTTCGTTTTATTACCAACTTGTCATCGGGTAAGATGGGCTACGCACTGGCAGTCGCGGCCCACAGAAGAGGCGCTGAAGTTACTTTAATAAGCGGTCCGACAAATCTTCCTTTGCCACCGGTGGAAAAAATCATCAGGGTGCGCACGGCAAAAGAAATGCATAAAGCCGTGATGGATAATTATAAAAAAGCTGCAATTATTATTAAAGCCGCTGCCGTTGCTGATTATTCTCCCCAAATATCAGCTGCGGAAAAAATAAAAAAAGATAAAAAAACTCTTTCTCTGGAGTTGAAAAATAATCCGGATATCATTGCCGATCTCGGAAGGAATAAAGGCGGACGTATACTAGTTGGTTTTGCGATGGAGACTCAAAATCTGTTGGTCAATGCCCGGGGAAAACTGAAGAAGAAAAATATGGATTTGATTGTCGCCAATAATTTGCGGGAAGAGGGCGCAGGTTTCCGTACAGATACAAATATAATTACGATAATTGACCGTACGGGCAAAGCGGAATCTTTTGATAAAATGACTAAGATCGAAGCGGCAGACGCAATTCTTGATCGCGTAAAGAAAATAATCGACGGGAAGGTTAGAAACAAAAAGTAATGGATAAAATTATTTCAGGCAGGTCAGGAAATGAGTTGCAGGCGGAATTGCTGAAATCCGTTAAAGCGCTCAAGGGGTACGTGTTAAACCAAGGCAGTTTGTCCGTCGGGATTGAATGGAAGAAAAAACCTCAAGCAATTAAAAAATCGAAAGACAGTTTAAAAAATAAAGAGGAACAGTTAAAAATAACTTGTCAGGAGATGGCAAATTGCCAGCTTTGTCCTCTTGGAAAAACAAGACACAATCTTGTTTTTGGCGACGGCAATCCCCATGCGCAGATAGTTTTCGTCGGTGAGGCGCCCGGTGCTGATGAGGATGAGCAGGGATTGCCCTTTGTAGGCCGCGCCGGACAGCTGTTAACTGATATTATCGTCAAGGGAATGAAACTTGAGCGCAAAGATGTTTATATCTGCAATATACTTAAATGCCGTCCACCGGGCAACCGTAACCCCCTGCCCGATGAAATATGCAAGTGTGAGCCATTTTTAAAAAAGCAACTGCAGATTATTTCGCCAAAAATAATCTGCGCTTTAGGAACTTTTGCCGCTCAGACACTTTTAAAGACTGATATACCCATATCCGCGTTACGCGGCCGTTTTCATTCCTATGAAGGAATAAAATTAATGCCGACATATCATCCGGCATATCTTTTAAGAAACCAATCGGCTAAAAAGCCTGTCTGGGAAGATGTCCAGATGATTATGAAGGAAACTCAGCCTTAATAACCAAGACAATGAGCAAAAGAGGTGAAACAATGTTCAAGAAAATTATTTTCACATTGATTGCGGTTTTAATAGCCATGAGTTTTGGAGCTTTGGCCGAAGAGAAGAAACCGGTATTTAATGTTATTACAATTGATGGCGTTATTACATCGCCGACAGCAAAATATGTTGCCAATAGTATAAAAGATGCGCAACAGGCGGAAGCTGAAGGACTGATAATCTTACTTGATACCCCGGGCGGCATGGATACAGCGATGCGCGATATAGCCAAAAGCATTCTTAATGCGCCCCTGCCGGTAATCGTTTTCGTTTCTCCTTCCGGAGCCCGCGCCGCATCTGCGGGAGTCATTATTACGGAAGCCGCACATATAGCCGCAATGGCTCCCGGTACAAATATCGGCGCCGCTCATCCTGTGTCTATCGGTATTGGTGGTTCGACAGGAGACAAGGATAAAACCATGTCCGAAAAAATTGAGAATGACGCCGCCGCTTACGTTCGGAGTATTGCTAAAACAAGGGGCCGCTCGGAAGAATGGGTGGAAAAAGCTGTGCGCAAAAGTGAATCAATAACCGCCGAAGAAGCGCTGAAATTAAACGTTATTGATTTTGTAGCTCCCGATATCGACAAACTTTTAGCTGCCATCGATCAAAAAGAAGTAAATCTGGCCAAGGGCAAAAAGAAGATATCAACAAAAAATGCCGTAATTAATAATAAGAAAATGGGAACGCGTCAGGGAGTGCTTGCGGCTATTTCCGATCCCAATATTTCTTACATCCTTTTGTTAATAGGACTGGCGGGACTTTACTTTGAATTATCCACACCCGGTGCGATTTTGCCAGGAGTAATCGGCGGTATATCGCTTTTGCTGGCGTTTTTTGGCCTGTCCACTTTGCCGGTAAATTATTCGGGGATACTGCTGATAATTTTCGGTGTAATTTTATTTATTGCGGAAATAAAAGTTATGAGTCATGGAATGCTTACTGTTGGAGGTGTAATTTCACTAATTATGGGATCATTATTGTTATTTGATACGCCGGAGCCCGCAATGCGTCTTTCTTTGCAGGTTTTAATTCCCTCGATAATACTGATTTCCGGCTTTTTTATCGTTATTAGTTTGATGGCGATAAAAGCGCAATTGCGGAAACCCTTGAACGGTGCCGAATCAATGATAGGAACTGAAGCTGAAACGCTAACAGACATTGCCAATGAAGGGAAAGTGTTTTTACAAGGACAATACTGGACGGCGACAAGTGAAAAGCCAATAAAAAAAGGAGCAAAAGTAAGAGTTGTTAAAGTTGAAGGTCTGAGCCTGATAGTGGAAGGAATAAGGAAAGAACAATAATTTTAGAGATAAATTAAAGGAGGATATTAAAAATGATTGGAGCTATATCTATGCCGACAATAGTTATTATTGTACTGGTAGTTATGTTTTTAGCCTCGGCGATTCGTATTTTAAATGAGTATGAAAGAGGCGTCATTTTCCGTCTGGGGAGAGTGATTGCTACAAAGGGACCAGGCCTTATTATTTTGATACCCGTTGTGGATAAAATGGTTAAGGTCGATATGCGAACAATTACCATGGAGGTTCCTCCGCAGGATGTCATTACCCGGGATAACGTGTCCATTAAAGTCAATGCCGTAGTATTCTACACGGTTTTAGATGCTAGTGCGGCCATTATCAAAGTGGAGAATTTTCTTTATGCGACATCTCAACAGGCTCAGACAAGCCTGAGAAGTGTCTGCGGTCAGGTGGAGCTGGATGAAATTCTGTCGGAAAGAGAGAAGATTAATTTAACCTTGCAGGGAATCCTGGATCGTAGTACCGAGCCTTGGGGAATAAAAGTCGACAGGGTCGAAGTGAAACAGATAGATCTGCCTGAAGAGATGAAACGGGCAATAGCCAAGCAGGCGGAAGCGGAGAGAGAACGTCGTGCCAAGGTTATCAACGCTGAAGGGGAATTCCAGGCCGCGCAAAAATTAATTGAAGCTGCTGCTCTGATGGAGACTCAGCCGATGTCACTGCAATTACGTTATTTGCAGACGTTGAATCAAATCGCTTCGGAAAATAATTCCACAACGTTATTTCCAATACCCATTGATTTATTTAAACCATTTTTGAAGTTGGCTGAAAAATTGTAAATGATGTAAGGCAGGAGTACAAACTCCTGCCTGCAAAATATAATTTATTTTTGGAGGGAAAACTTATGCCAAACGAAAAGCGCAATATTCTTACCGGTGGACTCATTTTAATTACGCTAGGTGTTTTAATTTTTGTAGGCAGAACAACAAACTATCATTTTGGTCAAACATGGCCGATATTGATAATTGTTATTGGAATATCCACAATTATTCAGAGAGTAAAAGATTTTGGCGGCTGGTTTATCACTATTGCGGGAGGATTATTTCTCGCAAATGAATTTTATGGTATTGAACTTTCCAAATTCAACAAATATTTATTGCCTGCAGTGCTGGTTTTACTGGGAATATTTGTTATATTAAGGCGAAAGAAATGACTATTGCTAAAAAGATCAAATCATCAATTTCTCAATCATCGATGATCAGAAAAATGTTTGAAGAAGGAATTCTTCTCAAAAAGAAATATGGTGCGGACAAGGTTTATGACTTCAGCCTGGGTAATCCCAACGTGGAGCAGCCGGGTGAATTTAAACGGGAGCTGATTAAACTCGCGGCTGAGATTATTCCTCTTAAGCACGGTTATACGCCCAATGCCGGATATTCGGAAACAAGACAGGCTATTGCCGGTAAAATCAGCAGAACAACCGGATTGAAGATGTCAGCAGATCATATTGTGATGTCCTGCGGCGCGGGTGGCGCATTAAATGTCATTTTTAAGGCACTCCTTGATCCCGGCGATGAAGTGATTGTTCTTAAACCTTTCTTTGTCGAATATCCTTTTTACATTGAAAATTATGGTGGCGTCATCAAGTATGCCCAAACCAAAACGGATTTTTCTTTGGATATCGCCGCCATTTCCAAGGCGATTAACAGAAGGACAAAAGCGATTATCATTAATTCGCCCAATAATCCAACTGGAAAGGTTTACAGTAAAAAAAATATTGCTGAATTAGCCAGGCTGCTGAAAGAAAAGGGCAGGGCATACAATAAGGCAATATACCTTATATCTGATGAACCATACGCGGAGATAGTCTTTGATGGTGTTACCGTTCCCAGTGTATTGAAGGCATATCCCAACAGCATTGTTGCCTACTCTTATTCCAAGACGCTGTCTTTGCCGGGAGAACGAATTGGTTATATTGCCGTTAATCCGAAGATTCATGAAGCAGATAATTTAATCAGCGCGCTGATTTTATGCACGAGAATTATGGGCTTTGTGCATGCTCCGGCGCTGATGCAGCGGATAATTGCCCGACTTCAGGATGTGGCTGTTGATGTGAAAGTTTATCAGAAAAAACGCGATCTGCTTTGTGCGGGTTTGGCTAAAGCAGGATACAAATTTGTAAAACCGCAGGGAGCATTTTATTTATTTGTAAAAAGCCCGATTCCCGATGACGTAAAATTTGTCAAAATACTTTTGCAGAAAAATATTCTTGCCGTGCCCGGCAGTGGTTTCGGCGGCCCCGGCTACTTTCGTATCGCTTACTGCGTTGATGATGCGACAATAGTCAATTCCATGAAGGGATTCGCGGAAGCCAACAAAGAGAGCGCTTGATTTAGGAATGGAAAGATTACTCTTTT
>DCVU01000185.1:5394-10875 GCA_002327415.1 Smithella sp. UBA2180 | reverse complement strand
GCTGTGTCGCAAGGATTATCTTCCCCGCAAGTGGCGGACAAGCTAAAGTGGGCAGCGGAAAAATTACATTTCGAGGAACAACAAATCCGGGCTTTCGTAGAACAATCTTCAGACACCATTGTTCTCGTGAATCTGAAGGGGGTTATCACCTATATAAATCCAGCGTGGAGATAGTTCTGGGATTCAAGGCTGCAGAAATGATTGGCGCCAGCGGATTTGAGCATATCCATTCGGATGACTTGAAGTTTTTAACTGACGCATTCAATTTATTGGCCGGGGATAAAAACGTCCCAGTTCAACGATTTGAAATGCGTCTTCGTCATAAGGATGGAAGCTGGCGGACGTTCGAAGCTGTGGCAAGCAATCTGGTAAATAATAACATTGTTGACGCTGTGATTATTAACTATCGTGATATTGCCGGGCGCAAGAAGAAAGAGGCAGAACGCACCGAAGATTATAATCGGACAAAACAAACCTTGCAAGCCATGATACAGTCGATAGCGATGATTGTTGAAACGAAAGATCCCTATACTTCTGGTCATCAGCAGCGCGTGTCCCATCTAGCCCAGTCGATTGCCTCGGAAATGGATTTAACGAAAGATCATCAGGATTTCGTCCGCACTGCATCCATCATTCATGATCTTGGCAAGGTATCCGTTCCATCGGAAATTCTCGGCAGACAGAAAAAGCTTTCCGAGCTTGAATTCAACTTCATTAAAATTCACTCTCAGATAGGATATAATATCCTGAAGGACATTGATTTTCCATGGCCCGTGGCCGACGTAGTCCTGCAGCATCATGAACGGATAAATGGAACCGGTTATCCACAACATCTTCAGGGAGAGGCTATTCTCCTGGAGGCGCGGATTCTGGCTGTTGCTGATGTTGTGGAGGCCATGTCTTCTAATCGTCCCTATCGGCCAGCCTTGGGAATTAGTTTTGCTCTGGATGAAATTTTCAAGAAGAAAGGAATTCTTTATGATGTAAATGTCGTAGATGCCTGCCTGAAATTATTTCACGAAAAAAACTATACCATTACTAAAGAGCAAAATGTGCTGAAATACGCTGCTTGGTAATCATCGGAATATTGCAAAATATTCAAATGTCAAATTCAGCCGTTTGATGCATTATTAAAAAGGTCAAGGTTTCCCAAGGATATCCAAGATAGTCTCTATAAGTTTTTTTGTACGTACCGGTTTGGGCATGATATAATTATTCCCAATTTTATTTTCATCACGGTTTGCGATGTCATCATTCGTTGCCAGCGCTGTGACAAAAAGAATAGGGATATCTGCTGTAACAGTATTTTCTTTTAAAACATCCGCAACATCCTCGCCGGGCATGTCCGGCATGAACAGATCCAGCAAGATTATGTCCGGTTCCTCTTTTTTGGCTATTTCTATTCCATCCATACCATTTGTGGCGACAAACACATCGAAACGTCCGTCCTGTATGAGATTCTTCTGAACGAAATAACAAAAATCAACTTCATCATCAATGATCAACACTTTTATATTTACTGGCAACTTACACCTCCTTTATATCTTTAATTTTACAACCTGGTTGCAGTTTTATAAAAAAAGTTGTTCCTTTGTTTTCCCTGCTTTCAACGTCAATGGTGCCACTCAATCTTTCCATGATCATGTGGGCAATACTAAGACCCAGACCTGTTCCTTCATTAACAGGCTTGGTCGTAAAAAACGGCTCGAATATTTTCGTCATGACTTCCTTCGGAATTCCTTTTCCGGTATCTGATATTTCCACAATAATCATTTCATCTCCAATATTAAAAAAATCATCTGCTCGATAACCGGTTTTATAGCCCATCTCGGTGATTAATTGTTTATAGGCACGAATCGTCAGTTTCTTTTCATTGCTGTCTTTCATGGCATCAATCGCATTATTGATAAGATTCAAAAATACGTGCTCCAGCATATTATAATCACCTGCCACTTCCGGCAGATCGTTATCATAATCACGTTGTACGCTAACACCGTTTTTTTGAATCGTTTGTTCCGCAAACACCAGCACATTGTTAAGCAATGGACGGAGGTGGATCTGAGTGATCTTGTATGCCGATTGTCTTGCAAATGATAAGATGTTCTTAATGATATTATCTGCTCGATTGGCGGCCTTAAGTATTTTTTCTATAGACTCTTGGATCTGTGGATTATCATCGGGAAGGTTGTTCTCCAAATAATCTACTCCCATGTAGATAATTTCCAGCGGATTCCTGATTTCGTGTGCGATACTGGACGCCATTCGCCCGAGAGCGGCCATTTTATCCTTTTGTATTAATTGGTCCCGGGTACTTTGCAATAATTTGACTGTTTCATTTAATTTTTTCTCTTTTTCCATAAGGTCGGTAATGTCTTTTGAAATAATGCAGACCTCAAAAACATTGCGGCTCGATGGATCTCTTATCGGACTTAGCGTGTTAAAGAACCACTTGCCATGATTCTTATCATAGGATTCATATTGCACCATGTCATTATTTTTATATACTGATCTTACATAGCTCAATGTTTTCTCCGCTTCCGTCTCATCTTCGTTATGAAGCTGTGACATTGTTAAACTAAAAAGATTATTTTCATCATGATACCCGTAAAATTTGACAAGTTTTTGGTTGGCAAATAAAAACCTTCCGTCATAATCGACAATACACATCAACACATCGGTAGCTTGGACAATTTGTTCGTATCTTTCCCGGGCTTCATTGATTCGAATGTCTTTGTCTTTCAACCGCGTTGTTATGAGAAATCCATAGAATACTGCAATGATAATAATAAACGGGATCTGGATTAAATAACTGATAGCCGTAGGACCTGTTAATAATCCCCTTTGGTATAACAGCCAGCCATAGATGAAAGAATAGAAAAGGGTATTTATCATCAGGTATCCAAAGTTGGAGCTCATGGTCGTCAACGAAATAATGAAAAAAAACATCAGATACAGTTCCGATCCGACATATCCGGAAAGATAAATCCCGGCCGGCAGCAATATGCTGTCAAATAAAACAAACCCGTAGAAAATCTTATCGTCGTAGAAATATTTATCCGGAATGTAGGCAACAATCAGATTGGTCAGTAGATAAACGGCAATAAAAATATATCCATAAAATTCCCATTGCTTACCGGTGGATGATGAAAAAATAATAAAATAAGAAGTTATAACAATGACTGCAAGACGAATAAGAAAAACAGTTTTTTTCCTGGTGAGTGGCTCTGCCATTATCGCCTCTTTGGTAAAGCATTATTTTTACAAGTAAAATTATAGCATAAAATCTGCATAATTATAAGTAAATAAATCTTTTCTATTTAAAATGTATGAATTAAACTTCTTTGATTTTTTGTTTTTCCGGCTGGTAAATAAAGTAGAATAAAAATATCGAAATGAAAGCCAGAGCGCCGAAGATAAGAAAAGCGGGCGTATAGGAACCTGTGTTATCGAAAATTTTTCCGGCTAAAGGAGGCGCTAAAAATCCGGCAATCGCATTGGAGAGAAGAAGAGTGGAATATATTGTCCCCATTTTTTCTGTTCCGTAGTGGTTGGCGATTTCAGCGGCATAAAGAACAAGACAGGCACCATAGTTAAAACCGGCAAACACTACAAAGAGAAAGAAAGTCAGGTCATTATTAACCGCGAAAGCCGCGGCAAGGCAAACGGCAGATGTGCTGACCAACGATAAAAGTATCGCCTTTTTCCCCTCCAAAAAGCCGCCTATAATTCCCCATCCTATTCTACCGATGGCATTAAAAAACGCCAGAATACTAACAGCTGCTCCGGTCACAACTAAACTCAAGTTTAGAGAAAGACTGAATGGTTTAATATTACCGATAGTCATTAATCCTATACACAGGCAGGGGAATATACCGCATAAAAGTCCCCAGAAGTTACGGTCTTTGAAAAGTTCGATGGTTTTGATATCAGCAGCAATGGATTTGTAATCTTTTTCCTGAAGAGGGTTTTGTAAAAACATTGCGGCTATAGGTACAATTATCAGAAAGACCAATCCCAGATATTTGAAAATATCCAATACATTTACTTGATGAGACAATAAATATTCACCGATCAAGGAAACAATAATAGGGCTGCCTCCATATCCGGCAACGACAATACCGGTTGCCAGACTTTTATGTTTAGGAAACCATTTGACTGAACAGACGATAGGGCAGACGTAACAGATACCCACACCGGTGGCGGCGCAGACGCCGATAAGGAAAAGCAGGGCATGAAATGATCCGCTGGAATATCCGGCCAATATATAACTGCCGCTGAAGATAATACCGCCGATCAAAACAGGAATTCGCGGACCCAGACGATCCTGAATACGTCCTCCGACAAAAATACACAACGTAATTATAAACGAACCGATGCCGAAAATTATTTGTGTTTGTGCAATGGTAAGGCCAAAGTTCTGTTTTAATGCGGGGACAAAAGTGCTCCAGGAATAACCAACACCCAAGCATATTTGAATCAGTACGGATGATATAAGTATTATATATTTCTTCATAAGCCTAGGATTTAGCTTGCGCAGGAACATAAGGATTGATTAGATATTTTTGGGCTTCTATTCGGGCGGCGCCTTCCCCACCTTCTACTTCCAATGCCTTGGAATAATACTCTTGGGCCTGAGTCCTTTGTTTACGAATGTCGTGAATCATTCCCAGGCGCACAAAAGCCCAAACCCGAACCCGGGCATTATAAAATGATGTATCCTTTAGAGCATTTTGAAAATACTCTACGGAACGATCGTATTCTTCCTGATTGAAAAGAATTCTTCCCATTAATTGATTGTAACGGGGTTGGAGTTGGGGAACAAAAGGATGAACACCTGTCTGAATATTTTTTTCAATCTGCCTGGCTATATCAGACGCTTCCTCAAATCGGTGAAGTTCGGCAAGGGTGCTGCTCAGAACAAATAAAAAATTATAATTACCGGGGAATCTTTTATTTAATTCCCGGGCAAAAGGTAAAGCCTTTGCCGGTTGTTTTTCAAAATTCAAATAATCAGAGGATAGCTCAGCCTGCGCGAGTTCCTTAAGTAAATCCCCCTTTTTTGCCGCCAATTCCAGTTCCTGAAGCCCTTTTTGATTGCTTCCGGGAACAATAAGGGCCGAGGAAAGGAAACGGATGACGCCGGAGACATGTTTGAGATGATAATGAAACAAGCCCATGAGGAAATATGTATCATAATTTTGGGTTCCATTCCCTACCTTTGCTTTTTCCAAATAATCCCAGATATCTGAAGCTTCTTTCGCTAGAATGAAATAATGTTTTTGATTAATTGCCCAATGAATTTTGACAATTTTAGCCAAAGCCATGGCAAAATAAGCCTGATTGTCTTGAGGATTATTCTTAATCCTTTTTTCTCCCTTAGCTAGAGATTCTTTGACATAACTCAGCATAGCCTCCTGATTTGCATCCTTGTCTTTAATATTGAAGCTCATCTCGGAGGAAAACCAGCGGAGAACTGCAAGA
>DCVU01000185.1:0-5372 GCA_002327415.1 Smithella sp. UBA2180 | reverse complement strand
AGTGAGCAAAGAAGAAGAATCAAGTTTTTGGACATTTTTATTTTCATAAGTTCAACTTTCTCGTTTCAGTGTTTGAGTAATATAAGTAAAAGGCAATAAGAGTCAAGAAAAAATGGTTAAAGATTATTTAAAGAGAGTTGACGAAATTTAATAATATTGATAAGCAGCGACAAAAGGGGTGGTCCGGTACAAACCGGATCTGAGATTATACCCGTTGAACCTGATCTGGATAATGCCAGCGTAGGGAGGCGCATTACATTTAAACCCTTTCCGCTGTGCGTTGGTGGAAAGGGTTTTTTAATGAGACTCAAATTTCAAAAGCATAGCGAATTGAAATTTGTTAGTCGAATTATCCAATAGCCAAGGGCTATTGGTAATTATCCCCGAAGCGGAGCGGGATCATGGACACAATAAAAATTGATTGTTTGACTTAATTTACATACAATAAATAGAGGGAGAAATAAATCATGAAAGTAACAGCCGCAGAAATTTACAAATCAGTAGAATTGATTCGTAGTCAATCACCTGTTGTACATAACATTACCAATTACGTGGTCATGAATAGCACAGCCAATGCTCTGCTTGCTATAGGCGCATCTCCGGTTATGGCTCATGCCCAGGAAGAAGTGGAGGAAATGGTTAATATCTCTTCCGCGCTGGTCATCAACATAGGCACGTTGAGCGAACACTGGATATCTTCTATGTTTAAAGCTGTCAGCCAGGCCATAAAAAAGGGCATTCCTGTCATTTTAGATCCTGTTGGCGCGGGAGCAACCGCTTATCGGACAAAAACAGCAAGAGAACTTATTAATAGTGAATCGCTGACTATCATTCGGGGTAACGCTTCGGAGATCGTAGCTCTTTATGATGATAAATCCAAAACGAGGGGTGTGGATAGCGCCTCATCTTCGGATGCGGCAATTGAAATAGCGCAAAAATTAAGTGAAATTCACAAATGTATTATCTGTGTCAGTGGAGCAAACGATTATATTGTCAGTAAAGAAAAAATTATGAAGATTAAGAATGGTCATCCGCTGATGACAAAAGTTACCGGGTTAGGCTGTACGGCATCAGCTTTATGCGGTGCCTTTGCTGCCGTAGAGAAAAAACCTTTCACTGCGACGGTTAAGGCTATGGCGGTTATGGGCATTGCCGGAGAAATGGCTGCCGCTGTTGCCGCGGGACCTGGAAGTCTTCAAGCCAGTTTTCTTGATTGTCTATATTGCATAACAGAAGATGATATTAAGCAACGTTTAAAAATAGAGGATTAATTATGCACGGATTATATCTAGTAACGGATCGTGGTCTGTGCGGGAAAAAGCCTTTAGAAGAAGTTGTTATCCATGCGGTTAAAGGTGGTGTTGCTTATGTGCAACTGCGTGAGAAAGAAATTTCCACCCGTTTTTTTGTGGAAGAAGCCAAGAGAGTTAGAAAACTTTTAGAGCCGTATAACGTGCCGTTGATAATAAATGACCGCGTTGATGTAGCTTTGGCCTGCGGCGCCGAAGGAGTGCATATCGGACAGGACGATATGCCTTATGAAATTGTCCGCAAACTTATGGGAACAAAAGCAATAATCGGTCTATCCGTGGAAACATGGGAAGACGTTGTGGCAAGTCAGGAACTCGATGTCAGTTATATCGGAATCAGTCCCATTTTTACCACACCAACCAAGGCGGATACAAAAGGTTCCTGGGGGTTGGACGGTATCGCGAAAATCAAAACTTTTAGCCGTCATCCCCTGGTTGCAATTGGCGGTCTTAATGAATCTAATATAAAAGAAGTTGTAAAGGCCGGTGCTGATTGCATCGCCGTTGTATCGGCAATTTGTGCGGCTGACCAAACTGAAGCAGTGGCCCGCAGACTTAATGATATTATTAATTCAACCTTAGAAAGTAAATAAAGTATTTTGCAACTTAGGGGCCGTTAAGAAATAACTGTTACATTTCTATCCATTTCGTTACGGCCCCTTATGCCGGTTATGATATCAAAATGTTACAGTTATTATTGAACAACGGCTTAGTATAGAAACAATAAAATTTTCCAGGGAGCTGTGATCATCTTTTTTAATGTAGTTATGGGACAAGTTAAAAAGCAGGCACTGTAAATTACCGAAACAAAAATTTTTCTGAAGAAAACTTATTGTTGAGGGGGGGTGCAAACCGATGAAAAACGGAAAAGGAATCTCGAAGCTGGTTTTATTTGTAATCATCGCGATAATCATAATTGCCGCGATTTACTGGGCCAAATATTTCGCCAAACCCATGGCCACAGTTATGATGGGTGGTGCTGAGCAGGCACAGCCGGCAATAGAGAAAGCTCGTAAGGCCAGTGAAACAGTAAGTCAGGCTAACAAATTTGTCGAGGAAGAGACTAAAAAATTAATCGAAGAAGCCGAGAAAGAAAAATAGACGCGGTTATTTTATTGACATATCGGGCCGGAGAAAATATATTAATCTCCATGATTGAATTAAACGCTGTAACTAAAAGATATGGATCACTTGCTGCCGTTGACAATGTTTCTTTTTCCGTTAAGGCAGGCGAATATTTTGCTCTTTTGGGACCCAATGGAGCGGGAAAGACGACAATCGTTAAAATGCTCCTGGACTTTACACAGCCAACATCGGGAAGCTTATCAATCAACGGTCTTTCCAGCACAAATGCGGCCAGCCGCGTCTCAGTCGGTTATTTGGCGGAGAACTATCATATTCCTCCATATCTTTCCGGGTGGCAGTATCTACAACGTTGTGCGGAACTGTTGAATATAAACCGGTCCGAAGCGCTGGAGCAATGCCGGCGCATAGTCGAGAGTATCGGTATGCAGGGCAGTGAACATACCAAAGCGGGTACCTATTCCAAGGGTATGATTCAGAGATTCGGACTCGGTGCCGCGCTTATGGGCAACCCGAAGCTGCTGATTCTCGATGAGCCCGTCTCTGGTCTCGATCCCATCGGAATCAGAGAAATACGCCAGCTTTTAGAATCGCTTAAAAAGCAGGGGATGACCATCTTTCTAAATTCGCATCTTTTGTCGGAAGTGGAAAAAATATGCGACAACGCCGCGATTATCAATCACGGTAAGCTTCTGGTGAAAGACAAAATTTCCGCTTTGGTCAAGGAAGGCGACTCGCTGGAAGATGTGTTTGTCCGATATGTGAAAGGTTGATGTAAAAATGCCGAAAGCGCTTTCCTCCATTATTAATATTGCGAAATACACCATTGCCGATGAAGTGCGCCAGAGAAGCTTTATCATCATGTTTTTTATATCCGTCATTTTTGTTTTTCTTATTCGGGGTTGTTATCAAGGCAATTACATGGTTAACGGTCGGGAGCTTGAAGCCGAGGCCATAGTAGGAACGGTGTCGAAAATAACCTTTCATATTATTGCCGTTGTCGTGATGCTCATAGCGGCACTGCTTTCCATGCGCGTGTTCAAGCGCGACCGGGATGAAGGAATGCAATCGTGTATATTTTCCAAACCGATAACCCGCATGCAGTATGTTACAGGGAAAATATTCGGGCTGTGGGTGTTGTCTTCTTTTTTCATGTTCATTCTTCACGCCATTATATTCCTGACTGTCTTTATAAAGTTGAATGTTGTAATGCCCGGCTACCTTGCCGCTTCCCTGTTATGTTCTTTCAATCTGCTCTTTGTGGTTACTGCCGTGCTGCTTTTATCACTGATGATGCCCGACATAGTCGCTTTTCTTTGTGTTCTGGGCATCGGCATCGTTAGTTTTGTGGCCGACGGGATATTCGCTATCAGCCATAGTCCAATGGCGCAGTCTATGATACAGCAATCGGGCTCACAATCAGAATTAACAGGCCGGAAAATTGTTTATTATTTATGGCCGAAACTTTCCGGCACACAACATTTTGCTTCTTCTTTTGTCGGTGCTAGTGACGGTTTCCAGGGGTTCGTATATATTTATCCGCTCATCAATGTCATTATCTACTGCTTAATTCTGGGCGCGTTGTTGTTCTGGCGTTTCAGGAATGAAGATATAATTTAACTGCCCATGATTTGTTAATCTTGGGTTCATGTGGCGGTTTAATCAAACCATTTGTGGATAAGTGTAATATCCTCTGGAGATTTCGAATCCGAATCTCGTCAAAACTTTTTGTACAGCGATATTGTTAAGCTGGGCAGAGATGACTATCCTTTTAGCATTCTTTGATAAGCACCACTCCATTGCTCTACACAAAAAAGAAAGGTAGATACCCTGTCCTTGAAATTCGGGATGTATGCCGGCCAAAAACAATTCTCCTTCATCGGTGGTATTAGCCAAGCCCGCAAAGCTGACAGAACTGGGATTTGCTCTGGTTAAAGAACACGCCCGAAGTGGATACGAAATGCTGAAGAATGTGGGATCTCCCTGTCCACTGGCGCAAATTATTCACCAGCACCATGAACGAATGTTTCGAAAAACAAATCATCAAAATATTTTATTTGCCATATTTGCAACGGCAGTACTGCCAGTAATGGACTAATCATGTTAGCAGCCAGATGATGTTCTGAACTGCTTATGTTAGGGTATCGTTACTTTTTAGAATTTCAAGAATAATAAAAAAGGCAGAGCATGTTCACACTCTGCCTTTTGATTGGTTATGAATTAATTTTTGCTTATTTCATTTTTCTGCGAATTCCAGCAATACCAAGTAAACCTAATCCGAAAAGAAGCAATGACGCCGGTTCAGGAACTTGCGTATAACGCACAAGATAATTCTGAGGAGCAACTACTGGAACAGTGCCTCCTGTAATTGTCGGACTAACAGCTAGAGCCCATTGGGTGCTGATAGTAGGTATGCCAAGTGATTGTACAGCAGTCCAAATATCATTTGCGTTGGTTGTGTATGCGCTGGTATGAAAATTGCCTGAGCCTAAATTGAAAGTACTATCGAAGATAACTTCCCAAATGGCGATTTGTGCTGCCGCCTTCATATTTTCTTCTGAACCTGTCCCTTCATAATTAGAATAATAATATTGTGCGATCGCTGCCGCAGCCTGATATTTTGAAGCAGTAAGTCCAAAATCTGAAAGCCCTGAGTCAATAGAGAGCAATGTATACTGGTTTGTTGAACCACTAGTAGAATATGCATTTTCCACACAAAAGGCTTCGTTTAAAGCTCCACCGTTCAGCGATACATCATAATCAAACTCTACACCGTTTATGGTACCAAGACTTGGGAAAGTCGCAGTTCCACTTGGACTTGAAGCTTGCAAATACAGACTTACATCTCCAATAATACCGGCATTCGCACAGAGAGGGAACACAAACATTAATGCTACGAACAAAATTCCCATTAATTTTTTCATATTTATTCTCCTTGAAAAAGATTTTTCTTTAATTTGTATAACAATACAGCAATTT
>DCVU01000002.1 GCA_002327415.1 Smithella sp. UBA2180 | reverse complement strand
GAAACCCGTATGGGTAAGGGGAAGGGTGCTCCTGAGGGATGGGTTGCTGTGGTTAAGCCCGGTTCGGTTCTCTATGAAATGGAGGGCGTGACTAAAGAAGTAGCCAAAGAAGCGTTCCGCCTGGCAGCGCATAAATTGTCTATTGCCACCAAGTTTTTATCAAGGGAGATATCTGATGAAAATTAAAGAAATCAGAGCTCTCGGCGTCAATGAGCTCAAACAAAAGAGTGCTGAGTTAAGGGAAGAGCTTTTTCGTTTGAATATTAGACATGCATCTGGCCAGTTGGAATCAACTGCGGTGTTGGGGCGCTTCCGTAAAGACATTGCCCGTATCAACACGGTTCTGAATGAAAAGGAGGCTGCAAGTTAACATGGCTGAGAGAGGAAATAAACGCACTATTAAGGGCGTAGTTATAAGTGGTAAAATGGATAAAACGATCGTGGTTAAAACGGAACATTTGGTAAAACATCCTATTTTCCATAAATATGTGCGCAAACACGTGAAATACAAGGCTCATGATGAGCAAAACCAGTGTAAAGTGGGAGATACTGTTTTAATTATTGAGTCGCGGCCACTGAGCAAAGAAAAACGTTGGCGGATGCTGGAAATTCTGGATAAAGCGAAATAGATAAATTAGCTTGCCTTAAGCAGGTAGTTTGATGGGGTTTTTTTTATGATTCAAATGCAGACAGTACTGAATGTTGCGGATAATTCCGGCGCCAAAAAGGTTGCTTGTATTAAGGTGCTTGGTGGATCGAAGCGGCGTTATGCAAGTTTGGGTGATGTTATTGTGGTTTCGGTAAAAGAAGCAATTCCGAATTCCAAGGTTAAAAAAGGCGATGTGATGAAAGCGGTTATCGTACGTACTGTCAAAGAAGTAAAAAGGCCGGACGGTTCTTATTTGAAATTTGATGACAACTCGGCTGTTTTAATATCCAACCAGTTGGAACCCATTGGAACGAGAATTTTTGGACCTGTTGCTCGTGAATTGAGAGCAAAGCAGTTTATGAAAATTATATCTCTGGCTCCGGAAGTTTTGTAAAAATGTTTTGCAGAGGAAGAAAATGAGCTTAAGCAAATTGAGAAAAGGGGATACTGTTAAAATTCTTGCCGGTAAAGATAAAGGTAAGACCGGCAAGGTATTGACGATTATTCCCGAGAAAGACAGAATTGTAATAGAGAAAATTAATTTGATTAAGAAACATAAAAGGCCTGATCAAAAAAGTAAAGGTGGCATTGTAGAGAAAGAGGGATCGATTCATATATCTAAAGTTGGTTTGTTGTGTAACAAATGCAATACAACTGTGAGGGTAAAAAGTAAGGTCCTTGAAGATGGGAAAAAGGTACGTCTGTGTAGCAAATGCAACGATGTAATCAATGTGGGTTAGAGGAAAATGGCAAGATTAAAGGATTATTATTCAAAAACAGTAGTTCCTGCTCTGATTAAAAAGTTTAATTACAAAAATCCGATGCAAGTGCCCAAGATGGAAAAGATTGTCCTCAATATGGGGCTTGGCGAAGCCATTTCTAATATCAAAATCATTGATGGCGCTGTTCAGGAGTTGGCTGCGATTACCGGACAAAAACCGATAGTGAACAAGGCAAAGAAATCAATAGCTACGTTTAAATTAAGGCAGGGTATGCCTGTTGGTTGTTCAGTTACCTTAAGAAAGAACAATATGTACGAGTTTTTTGATCGTTTGGTCAATGCCGCGTTACCGAAGGTAAGAGATTTCCGTGGTATATCGCCAAATGCCTTTGACGGCAGAGGGAATTTTTCAATTGGTTTGCAGGAACAAACTATTTTTCCTGAAATCGAATACGATAAGGTGGAAAAAGTTAAAGGAATGAACATTACCATCGTAACTACAGCAAAAACCGATGCAGAAGCTAGGCTTTTACTAGAACTGATGGGAGTGCCTTTTAAGCGTTAAATAAGAGATTTCCAGAGGAGCTTGGTGTGGCAAAGAATTCATTAATTGCAAAAGCGAAAAGAGAGAATAAATTTTCCGTAAGAGATTATAACCGGTGCCCGCTTTGCGGCCGACCGCGGGCATATTATAGGAAATTTGATATGTGTAGAATCTGTTTGCGAAAACTTTCATTGCAGGGAGAACTTCCCGGGGTAATAAAATCGAGTTGGTAACTTTAGTTTAAGGAGAAAAAACGCATGGGAATGACGGATCCTATTGCCGATATGTTAACTAGAATTAGAAACGCAAATAAGGCTCGTTTTAAAACAGTCAACGTTAATATGTCTCAGATGAACATTAATATTGCCAAAGTATTGAAGAAGGCGGGATACATCAATAATCACGAAAAGGTAAAAAATGAAAAGGGACAACAGATGCTGGAAATAGTTCTGAAATATCCCGATGCCAAGCGTACTGTGATTACAAATATTAAAAGGGTTAGTAAGCCGGGGCGTAGGGTTTATGTTGCCTCTGACAGCATCCCTAAAGTTTTAAATGGTTTTGGAATTTCTATTCTCTCAACTTCAAACGGTGTTATTACTGATACGGAAGCCAGAGAATTGAATGTTGGTGGGGAAGTTCTTTGTAACGTTTGGTAATAATGGTATTAATCAGGAGCATTTGTTCATGTCGAGAATAGGTAAAAAACCGATAACATTTTCCAAAAATGTTAAAATCAGCCAAAGTGCGGGTATCGTTAAAGTGGAAGGCCCAAAAGGGATTCTTTCCACAAAATTGCCGGAAGGTATTACTCTGGCAATAGGCGATGGCAGCATGGTTGTGGAGAGAAAATCAGAAGAAATAATTGCACGATCTTATCATGGTTTAGCTAGAACACTAATTGAAAACATGGTGCAAGGCGTCAGCACTGGTTTTGAAAAAAAATTGGAAATATCAGGAGTTGGTTATCGTGCCGAACTTAGTGGAAACAGCTTAAAGTTTGTTTTAGGTTTTTCCAGTCCGGTGCAATATGATATTCCCAAGGGAATAGATATTAAGTTGGACAAACAGGTTAATATAGTTGTTGCTGGTATTGATAAACAATTGGTTGGCCGGGTTGCAGCGGAAATCAGATCATTGAAAAAGCCGGAGCCCTACAAAGGCAAAGGCATTAAGTATGCTAACGAGTATATTAAACGTAAAGCTGGAAAGTCGGCTGAGCGCGCTTAATTAATTAAGTAAAAAATTATATTGCCATAAAAGAGGTGGAACATTGGCTTCCAAGAAGACATTAAAAGTTAGGAAAAAGAGAGAAAAGAGAATAAGAGGCAAAATTACCGGAACGCAAGAAAAGCCTCGTCTTTCCGTATTCCGTAGTGAAAAGCATATTTATGCCCAAGCGATTAATGACACAAAAGCAAATACCTTGGCAACGGCATCTACTTTATGCGAAGAGTTATCTTCAAAGATTAAAGGCAAGAAAAAAGTAGAGGTAGCAAAGGAAGTGGGCAAGTTGATCGCAGAGCGGTTAAAAGCTTTGGGAATTGATAAAGTGGTTTTCGATAGGGGAAGATTCCTTTATCATGGCCGCGTGAAGGCGTTAGCCGATGCCGCCAGAGAAAATGGTCTTAAATTTTAATTTTTATTAAATAAAAAAGATAATAAAGGAAGAATCGTTGGATAAGAGATCGGATAATAGAGAAATGAAAGATGCGGAGTTCCTTGACAGGGTTGTTGCCATTAACAGAACGGCAAAAGTAGTCAAAGGTGGTAGACGATTCCGTTTTAGTGCTATCGTAGTTGTCGGAGATGGCAATGGAATGATCGGAACGGGGCTAGGGAAAGCTCATGAAGTGCCTGAGGCTATTCGTAAGGGGATGGATATGGCTAAAAAAAATATGGTGAAAGTTGCCGTTTTAGCAAAGACGATTCCTTACGAAGTCATTGGCCGCGCAGGTGCTGGGAAAGTTTTATTAAAACCGGCATCTGCAGGAACCGGGTTGATTGCTGGAGGTGCGGTAAGAGCAGTACTGGAAGTTGCCGGTGTCCATAATATTTTGACGAAGTGTCTGGGGTCTCATAATCCACATAATTTGGTAAAAGCAACTCTTGATGGTCTCTGCCAGTTAAGAGATCCGGCTGAAATTGCCGCGCAAAGAGGCAAGTAGTATTATCAATTATTCGTTGAGGTAGCTTAAAGTGGCTAAAATGTTAAAAATTAAAAAAGTGAAAAGTGAAATCACTCGGCCGGAAAAGCAAAGAAAAATTATGCGCGGCTTGGGACTGAAGAAATTAAACAGCACTGTGACTCTGGTAGATACCCCGGAGACCCGCGGTATGATAAATAAAGTTATTCATTTAGTTTCTGTGGAAGAGTCAAAGGAGTAGTATATATATGGATTTGAGTACGCTTAAGGCTCCGGCTGGTGCGACGAAAAATAGAAAACGGGTGGGTCGTGGTGATGCTTCCGGCCAAGGTGGAACTGCCGGAAGAGGTGATAAGGGACAAAAAGCCCGTTCCGGTGGAAAGGTACGAGCCGGATTCGAAGGCGGGCAAATGCCGATGGCCCGTAGATTGCCGAAGCGTGGTTTCCGTAATCCTTTCCGTGAAAAATTCGTCGCAGTAAATCTTATTGACTTGTGCCGAAAATTTAGCAAAGGCGCAGTTATTGATGAAGCAGCACTTTTGAATAGCGGCATTGTAAAGAAAAAAGGCGATAAAATTAAGATATTGGCCAAGGGCGAAATTGATTTCCCCATCACTTTAAAAATAGCTAAAATTAGTAAAGCCGCAAAAGACAAAATTACCGTCGCCGGCGGTTCAATAGAAGAGGTAATATAATTTGTTAGAAGGGTTAGGCAGCGTATCCAAAGTTCCCGAACTGCAGAGAAGAATTTTATTTACAATTCTTCTTCTGGGCGTTTACCGGATTGGTGTTTATATCCCGACGCCGGGAATTGATAATGTTGCTTTATTGGCTTATTTTGAGCATGCCAAAGGTTCATTATTTGGCCTTATGGACATGTTTGCCGGTGGTGCTTTTAGTAATTTTTCTATTTTTGCTTTAGGCATTATGCCCTATATTAGCGCTTCAATTATTCTTCAGTTATTAACTATTGCTGTTCCTCATTTGGAGAGGCTTTCTAAAGAGGGCGAAACCGGCAGACGCAAAATTACGCAATATACCCGTTATGGAACAGTTCTTTTAAGTATGATCCAGGGTTTTGGTATTGCTTACGGTTTGCAGCAAATGGCTGGCCCCTCAGGCGCCCCAATTGTTTTGCAATCAGGCTGGTCTTTTATAATTATGACAGTTATCACCTTGACTTCAGGTACGGCTTTCATTATGTGGCTTGGTGAAACGATTACGGAAAAAGGAGTTGGCAACGGTATATCTCTGATAATTTTTGCCGGTATTGTTTGTCGCATGCCTGCAGCAATTGGCAATACTTTCAGACTGGCGACCGCCGGTGAACTGGGAGTACTGGTTATCTTGTTGATTACCGTGTTGATGGTAGCTGTGGTTGGAGCGATTGTTTTTGTGGAAGCTGGACAACGCCGCATTCCGGTGCAATATGCTAAAAGAATAGTGGGTCGTAAAATGTATGGTGGTCAGACCACACATTTGCCTCTTAAAATCAATACAGCGGGCGTTATTCCTCCGATTTTTGCTTCTTCGGTGCTTATGTTTCCGGCAACCATTGCCAATTTTTCTCCGCATGGATTTATAAAAAATATTGCTGATTATATGAGGCCTGGGAGTTGGAGTTATGAGATTCTTTATGTCGCTGCTATCTTCTTCTTTTGTTTTTTCTATACGGCAGTCACTTTTAAACCGGATGATGTTGCCGAGAATATGAAAAAATTTGGCGGTTATGTTCCCGGAATAAGGCCAGGCAAAAAAACTGCTGAATATATTGAAAACGTATTAGAAAAACTAACTTTTAGCGGAGCTATTTACGTTTCGATAGTTTGTGTTCTGCCCAGTGTTTTGATTTCTCAATTGAATGTTCCTTTTTATTTTGGCGGTACGGCGCTTTTGATTGTTGTTGGTGTCGCTATGGATACGGCGAGTCAGATTGAGTCGCATCTGCTTACAAGGCAATACGAAGGATTTATGAAAAAAGGACATATTGCTCGCAGGAGATAACGGAAGATTATCATGGTGATTTTGAAGCTTCCGGATGAAATTGAAAAGGCTAGAAAAAGTAATCGTATTGTTGCCGAGGTTTTAAATAAACTCAGAGAGAAAGTAAAACCAGGTGTAAGAACAAGTGACCTGGATAAATTCGCTACGGAAGTTGCAGAAAAAAGAGGCGCGAAGCCGGCGTTTAAAGGTTACAATGGTTATCCCTACGCTCTTTGTATATCGGTAAATGAAGTTGTCGTGCATGGCATGCCTTCAGATAGGATACTTGAAGAAGGCGACATTGTCGGACTGGACTTTGGAGTTTGCTATCAGGGATTTTTCGGCGATGCAGCAATAACATTGCCGTTAGATAAGGTGACCCAAAAAGCTTCAAGGCTTATGCTGGTTACCGAACAGAGTTTATACGCGGGCATAGAGCAAGCCAGGGCTGGTAACAGATTGGGTGATATATCTGCCGCAGTACAGGATACGGTGGAGGCCGCAGGTTATTCAGTAGTGCGAGATTTTGTCGGCCATGGAATAGGTAAAAACCTGCATGAAGAACCGCAGATTCCCAATTATGGGAAAAAAGGACGCGGGATTGAATTGAAAAGTGGTATGATTTTGGCTATTGAGCCGATGGTCAATGAAGGAAACTATAAAGTACAAATATTACCTGACGGCTGGACAGTAGTTACAAAAGATGGAAGCTTATCGGCTCATTTTGAACACTCGATAGCAATTACTGATAACGGACCAGATATTTTAAGTAAATTGAATTAAATTTATGCTTAATTGAACTTGGTTGTGAGTTTTTAAACAGGAATATAGATAATAAAGTATGGCCAAAGAGGAAGCAATAGAAGTAGAAGGTCGGGTTCTTGAACCGCTACCCAATGCTATGTTCCGTGTGGAGCTTGAAAATGGGCATAAGGTTTTAGCCCATATTTCTGGTAAAATGCGCATGCATTTCATCAAAATACTTCCGGGGGATAAAGTAACAGTAGAACTGTCACCTTATGATTTAACCCGAGGCCGAATTACTTACAGAACGAAATAAAATTTTTTTTACTGAGAATAAGGAGTTGAAAACGTGAAAGTAAGGTCGTCCGTAAAAAAAATATGCGATAAGTGTAAGATTGTCAAGCGCAAAGGAGTTTTGCGAGTAATTTGTGAAAATCCTAAGCATAAACAACGTCAGGGCTAGATTTTAATATTCAGGAGGTTATAGGTGGCACGAATTTCAGGTGTTGATTTACCGAAAAGTAAAAGAATGGAAGTTGCTTTAACTTATATTTACGGCATTGGGCCGGCTAAATCAAGGCAAATCCTGAAAAATGCTGGAGTCAGTCCGGATACAAAAACGGATGATCTGGCCGATTCGGAAATATCAGCCATTAGAAATATAATTGATAAAGATCATAGAGTTGAAGGCGATCTGCGCAGGGAGGTGTCCATGTCTATTAAACGTTTGATGGACATTGGCGCTTACCGTGGTTTGCGACACCGCAAGGGTCTTCCTGTAAGGGGACAGAGAACTCATACGAATAGTCGCACAAGAAAAGGTCCGCGACGGGCTATCGCAGGCAAGAAAAAGTAATAAGTTATCCTTAAGCTGGAGGGAAAATGGTTAAGGCAGTCAGAAAAACTGGCAAGAAGAAAGAAAAGAAAAATATTACTGAAGGGATTGCACATATTCAATCCACTTTTAATAATACAATTGTAACAATAACTGATTTAAGCGGCAATGTAATAGCTTGGTCGTCATCCGGCTTGCAGGGTTTTAAGGGCTCGCGCAAAAGCACCCCTTTTGCCGCACAGATGGCTGCGGAAGATGTTGTGCGTAAAGCCAAGGAGCAGGGGATGCGCAAGGTGCAAGTATATATAAAAGGTCCTGGCGCCGGCAGAGAATCGGCATTGCGGTCGTTGCAGCTTGCCGGGCTTACTATCACTATGATTCGTGATGTAACGCCTGTTCCGCATAACGGATGCAGACCACCAAAGCGTCGCAGAGTATAACAGAACATTAGATTACGAATAATAAATGGAGAACAAGGGAGGCTTTTTTGGCAAGATATACGGATTCCTCATGTAGGTTGTGTCGCCGTGAAGGATTAAAACTCTTTTTAAAAGGCGACAGGTGCTATTCGGAAAAATGCTCCTTCGAAAGAAGGGATTACGTTCCGGGAGATCATGGTCAGTTACATAAAAAACAACGTTCTGATTATGGTGTTCAATTGCGAGAGAAGCAAAAGCTGAAAAGAATGTATGGGCTTTTGGAAAAGCAGTTCAGAGGTTATTTTGAAAAGGCCGATCAGCAAAAGGGCATTACAGGAGAAAATCTGCTTGTCCTTCTGGAAAGAAGAATGGACAATATGATTTTCCGCATGGGATTTGCTACTTCCAGAGTAGAGGCAAGGCAATTAATTAGTCATAGCCATTTTTTAGTTAATGGTAAACCGGTTAATATACCATCGTATTTGCTTAAAGCAGGTGATGGAGTTTCCGTTAAGGAAGGCAGCCGCAAAGTTACTAAAATATTAGGAGCAATTGAAACTGTAGCAAGACGCGGTGTGCCTCATTGGCTGGAATTGGATAAAGATAACTTCAAGGCCTCCGTTAAAATACTGCCGGTACGGGAAGATTTAACAATGCCGGTGCAGGAACAACTTGTTGTAGAACTTTATTCGAAGTAAAAAATAAATTATTTTATAAACCGGCTAAAGGATGGGGTTAATTATGCAGAGGAACTGGTCACGTTTGATTCGTCCCAGGCGTATTGAAGTTGATGAAGCTACACATACGCGTTTCTATGGAGAGTTTACTATTCAGCCATTGGAACGTGGTTTTGGTATAACATTGGGCAATGTGTTAAGAAGGGTATTACTTTCTTCTATTCAAGGCGCGGCTATTGTTTCAGCGAAAATTGAAGGCGTATTGCATGAATTTTCAACTCTACCAGGAGTTAAAGAAGATATAACAGATATTATTCTGAACTTAAAAGGTGTACGCTTTAAGCTGGCAGGACAAGCGGACATAAAAGAAGTGAGCATCAATGTAGCTCGTGCAGGAGACGTTACAGCCGCTGATATTATCACTGATGGAGTAGTTGAAGTTTTAAATCCCGATCATCATATTGCCACTATATCTGGTGGTTCTTTTAAGGCAAAGCTTATGGTGAACGTGGGCAAAGGATATCTTCCGGCGAAGAAGGAACTTGAACCTGACCAGCCTAAAGGAACGATTAACATTGACGCTATTTTCTCACCGATTAAAAAAGTTAATTATATAGTTTCTCATGCGCGAGTCGGTCAAGTTGCCGATTATGACAAGCTTACGCTTGAAGTTTGGACTGATGGCAGTGTAAAGCCGGAAGATGCCATAGCTTATTCCGCAAAAATAATGAAACAACAATTAGATGTATTTATTAACTTTGAAGAAATTGAGGAAGAACTTCCACCGGAGCAAGAAGATGAACAGGAAGGCGCAAATAAGGTCTTGTTACGTTCAGTAGAAGATTTAGAACTTTCTGTCCGGTCAGCTAACTGCTTGAAGAACGCTGGAATTAACACTATTGGCGAGTTGGTGAAGAAGACGGAAGCGGAAATGCTTAAGACAAAGAATTTCGGGCGTAAATCGTTGAGCGAAATCAAAGATATTCTTAGTGAATATGGTCTTAATTTCGGGATGGATATTGATTCTGAATAGTAAAAAGTCAGAAGAGAAATAGCGTAAATATTTTATTTTAGAATTTAATTAAGAAAGGAAGATATTAGCGATGCATCATGGTAAGACGGGTAGTAAGCTAGGGAGGTCTTCTAGCCATAAGGAAGCCATGCTTCGTAATATGGTAACTTCCGTTATAAAATATGAACGGATTCGTACGACAGACACGAAGGCAAAAGAATTGAGAAAAGTGGCGGAAAAGATGATCACTTTAGGCAAAAAAGGCAGCCTGCACGCACGTCGTCAGGCTCTGGCTGTTGTGCGGGATAAAGATATGGTCGTAAAGCTTTTCGGTGAACTTACCGAACGCTATCGTAATCGTTCGGGTGGATACACAAGAATTGTCAAAGCCGGTTTTCGATTTGGTGACAACGCTCCTGTTTCCATTTTAGAGTTTATTCCTGATGAGAAAAAGAAGGAAAAAGCGAAACCAAAAACTAAAGGAAAAGCAAAGGAAAAAGCAGCTTAACCATTCAAACAATATGTAAAATAAAAGGCAGGGTTTTTATCCTGCCTTTTTTATTATTGTTTTTTCACACCAAAAAATTTACAATGACACTTACTAATAATGAGACCCAAGCTTCAGAAGCAAATTGAACTGAAGCTTGCTGGACGAATTATACCAGGCGCATAGCGCCGTGGTAGAACGAGCAAAGCGAAGTTCGTCCCTGCCACCTGAAGGTGGCGGGATAATTCACTCTAAGATTTTCCGTCGTACTACGTTTCGGCGCAGTGCCCTTTAGGGTAAAAATCAAGGCTCATTATAATTAAAGGAGGTTTGGTTATGGCAGAGAAGAAAATTGGAGAAGTAATGAAGTATTTTACGAAACCTTCCGTAGCCGCTGTAAAGATAACGGAAGGGGAGGTAAGTGTTGGCGACAGCCTCAAGTTCTCCGGACACACTACTGATTTTATAGATGTTATCGAATCTATGGAAGTGGATAATAAATCCGTACCCAAAGCTGTTGCCGGTGATTTTATCGGCATCAAAGTCTCCGACCGCGTTCGTCCCGGAGATGAAGTTTTTAAAGTAATACCGGATTAATTTCCATTTCACTTGCGTGTCCCAGATTTTTGTAAATTCCTTTTATAAAAAGTTAAAGGGGTTTGCGCCAAAAATGTAACATTCAAAACATCCTGCCGATGGTATAAACTTTTATGACTAAAATTCTGATTGTTGATGACGAACAGGATATTGTGGAACTACTTTCTTACAATCTGGAGAGGGAGGGATTTTCTACGGCAAAGGCCTATGACGGCGAAGCCGCTCTAAAGTCGGTTAAAACGCAGACGCCTGCGGTCGCAGATAGAAGAGGATATGGAAAATCCCGTTCACATTCTGAAAGTCCGTGGCTTCGGTTATAAATTTGCCGACAAGAAATAATTTACGTTCTGGCCTGTAAAACCCGGTTAATCGCTTCAATTAGGGTTTCGCGTTTCTTTAAAAGACATTCAATATTTACCCCCGAATCTTCGGTGTAAAGTTCTGCATGTCGCCGCAACAATCATCTTCGTATGTTAACCTCACTGTCATCAAGATGTAACACAAAGCATGTAAATCTCACGCCGCAATTGCAAAAAAAATAATTTTAATTTAGGAGGAAAAAATGAAGAGAATTTGGTTACTTTTGTTATCACTGGGGTTGATCATAGCTTTCAGTGCATCAGCCTTTGCGGTTGATGTAAAGGTTAGCGGCGAATTTTACGTCGGCGGTTTGTATTTAAATAAAAGGGTCTTCCGACTTTGTTGT
>DCVU01000085.1 GCA_002327415.1 Smithella sp. UBA2180 | reverse complement strand
ATTGCCGGATTTATTGCCGGACTAGGAGTCGAAACTCCCTGGCATATAAGCCGTTGTCATCCTCAATTCAAAATGCAGAATTTGCCGGCAACTCCGATTGCCACGTTGCATCGCGCGGTGGAAATCGGGAAACAAGCCGGATTAAAATATGTTTACAGCGGCAATGTGCCCGGCGATGCAGGCGAAAACACATACTGCTTTAACTGTGGTAATCTTTTGATTGAACGCTATGGTTTTAGAATTGTCAGTATAAACCTGAAAGGGAATAAATGTCCTAAATGCGGGACGCAATTGGAAGGAATATTTAATGAGACCCAAGTTTCAGAAACGCCGTGCACTGAAACTTGATGGTTGTAATGAGGCTTAAACTTTAAAAGCAAAACGCCCTGACGTCTTTTAGCCGAATTAATGACACTCGCTGAGAATGAGCTAATCGAAATTCGAAGCACAAGTGGAATTATCCTATATTCTGAGTATAGTGATATCCAAAATGCAAAGCATTTTGGTACTAAAAACAAATTAACGATAACTTCCTGAAAGTGAGCATTTAAGATTTTTAACGGATATACTTTCTTCCAATCTGCAATAAACAGCGTTTATGCTGCATGTGATCCGGCTTTTCCGAGCCAAAAAGGAACCAAAATAGTCAACAGAAATCTGTTCAGAGCTTTTGCTACCGCATCGGATCGAGCGCAGATTTACAATTTCCGTTTTCATGATCTTTGCCATACTTTCGCCACTCGATTAGTTCAGGTAGGTGTCGGCATCTATGAGGTTCAAAAACTGGGCCGGTGGAAAAATGCTTTAATGGTTATGCGGTATGCGCATCATAATCCGGAAAGTTTAAGATCTTCGATAGAGGTTTTGGATAATTTTGAAAAGCCGTTTATCACAATTTTATCAAAATACCCTAAAAAAGAAGGGTCGCAAGCTTCGTTAAAACTTGCAACCCTTTGATGTTAAATGGTGGGTCAGGACAGAATTGAACTGTCGACACTCGGATTTTCAGTCCGATGCTCTACCGACTGAGCTACCGACCCACCTGATTAATTTAATCAGATAAAACAAGGCAATCGTCTATAGAATAAGGTTTCTTTTGTCAAGGTGTTTTTTGGCAACTTGATTCCGCATTCCCTCTTCTAACTATTATTACTTTCCGGTTTTTTATCTGATTGGATTATTGTGTTTTCTTCCCTTTCCTCGTGATATTTCTTAGTTGGTAAAATAGGGGTATTCTCGGAAATTGATATACCTGCAGTATCATTTTGCTGTTCTCTGATAATAACTACCGTTCCGGCTATTTTATCGTGCCAGCTCTGTTTTTTTTTGTCAAAGGCCGCCCAGATAAAACCAAGAAAATATATAGCCGAAACAAAATAACCTGCCGCCCTTAAAAAAGCGATCCCGAAAGAAATCGGCGTTCCATCAACAGAAACTACCTGCAAACCAAGAAACATTTTACCCGGCGTACGTCCTGTGGTGCCATGAAAATAGGTAAAATAGGCAATTATTATAAAAAAATAAAATAGACTTATCATCATTGAAAAAGAATATGCATGATCAATTAAGTCAGTAATCCAGGCGTCACTATTTCCGGAAATAGCGCCAAAGATAAATGCCATCGCGGCGATCATACACAAAACAGAAAAAATGATAGTGATAATCGTGTTGTCAATTATAAAAGCTATCAGACGGCGCCAGAAACCGGCGAATTTGTAAACGGTCATTTTTTTACCTCTGGTGATCTATTGCTGAAAATTCCTTTTTCATATTGGATTATGGATATTATTGCCGCTGCTGCCGTTTCCACTTTTAAAATTTGCTTGCCCAGGCTAACTGAAATAAAGCCTTCTTCTTTGGCCATGGTTACTTCGTCTTTGGAAAAACCACCTTCCGGCCCAATGACAATAAAAAAGTTTTTTGAGTCAGCAAGAGCTTTATCGGTTAATATATCTTTAATGGTTTTTTGTGATTCTTCTTCCCAGAATATTAATCTCAAGGCATCACTTGAGGCCGCAACTAACATATCAGTAAAAGATGAAACTTTCGAGACTTTTGTTAGATAACTGCTGTGGCTTGATCGTGCTGCTTCCCCGGCTATTTTTTGCCAGCGAGCTACTTTTAAAGGACTTTTTTCACCGGAAATCCGGCCAACTGACCGTACGGCATCAAAAGGAATAATTACATCCACTCCCAATTCAGAGGCGCTTTTCACAATAGTATCCATCTTGCCGGCTTTGGGAATTGCTTGAGCCAGCGTTATGCAGATTTCTTTAATTGCCGTTGGAATTATTTTCTCTAATTCTATAAAAACGGTTTTTGTGGAAAAGCCTTTGATTGCGGCTTCAAACTCACGGCCAAAACCATCAAAAATATTAACCTTATCACCTTGTTTAAGGCGCATTACTTGTCTTAAATATTTTAAATTGTCCGGTCCCAGTTCGCAGGTTTTTTTATTTTCCAGAGGCTCCGGGCTGTATATTCGGGGAATGGTCAATTTTTGATATCCTTAAATGTCTTGTTTTAGATTCAGACAGGACTGAATGTTTACGGATTTTTTCTGAGCACGTAACAGACCCATTCTTTTTCCGTTATCACTCTATGGATGGTTAGAGGAGCGGCAGAAAATTGCTCCTCGATGTTTTTGGCGTCTAGTTCAATTATGCCTGAAATAATCATGTATCCTTCCGGCAAAAGCAATTGAATCAGATGCGGGCGGATGGTTAAAAGCAATTTTGCAGTAAGATTGGCAATGATTAAATTGCGCGGTTTGTCAATGGCAGCGATATTTTTATTGAGAATACGTAAGGAAGATTTTACATTATTAATGGCCGCATTTTCAGCGGCAATTTCAACAGCCTTTTTATCAGTATCCACACAGATAACATCCTGTGCACCCATTTTAGCAGCGGTAATGCCCAGGATTCCTGTCCCGCAACCAACGTCCAGAACTTTCCATTCTTTGATGGAGCGGTCGTTCATAATGATATCTTCGATTGCTTCGATGCACATTCTGGTGGAGGCGTGCTGACCGGTGCCAAAAGCCATTCCGGGATCAATTTCAATCACAATATCACGGCTGGAAGGAGTATATCTTTCCCACGTCGGTTTAACGATGATGTTGTTGCTTACCCTTATGGGCATAAAGTATTTTTTCCATTGCTCTCCCCAGTCAGGGTCACATATGGTTTCGGTTGTAAAAGATGGTTTTTCAAAGTCGGGGAATATTTCAGAGAGACTTCCTATATATTTTTGCAAAGCAACAATTCGTTTTTCGCTGCGGTTATCCTGTGGGAAATAGACTTTGAGTGTTCCTTCAATTGACGGCTCCGGAAAATCTTCGGCAATATGCTGAGGCGCTAATGATTCCTGAAATACGCCCTGCGCGCCGGTTTCGGTGAGAAAATTTCCCAGTGCGTCCATGAGCTCCGCGGGGGCCGATATTTCAATTTTTACCCATTTTTCCGCTTCTTTTTCTGTCATAAATAATCCTGTTCTTATATTTAAAATAGATATATCTTCTTTTTAGTAATATTTCAAGTAACCTTAATGAACCAAAGATGGAAAGTGTACCTGATTTGCGGTAATATATTGTTGACACATAAGAGTGTTTTTCTTGTATTGATACGAGACAATTGGAGAATAAACAAATATGAAAATAAAAATAGCGGTGCTAACAGGCGGAGGAGATTGCCCCGGGTTAAACGGAGCAATTAAATGGGTCACAAAAAGTGCGCTTGATCCCAGAATGATGGCGAAACGATCCATATCCTTTGAAGTTGTCGGTATTACTGAAGGCTGGAAAGGCATAATAGAAGTTGATCCGGATGATCAGAAAAGCTGTGCGAAGTATATCAAATCTCTGGACGAAGAAATTGTCCGGACCTGGGATCGCTATGGTGGAACGAATCTGGGAACATCGCGGACAAATCCCTTTAATCCGAAAAATGACCGCTCGGAAAAGTTAATTCAAAATATCAGGAAACTGGGCATTGATGCCATCGTTGCTATCGGCGGAGAAGATACTCTGGGCGTTGCTTATAGATTGAATAAAATGGGTATAAAGACGGTAGGAATACCCAAAACGATAGACATGGATCTTGCAGACACAGAATATTCTCTGGGCTTTGACACAGCAGTTAATATTATTATGGAGGAAATCGACCGCTTAAGAACAACTGCCGGTTCTCACAGTCGAATTTTTGTTGTGGAGACAATGGGACGCAATGCGGGCTGGCTTGCTCTGCGTGGCGGCGAAAGCAGCGGAGCTTATGTTATTCTGATACCGGAACATCCCTTCGATATAGATAAAGTATGCGAGCTCTTGCGAGAACGGCAAGGCCGGGAAATTAAATATTCCATCATTGTAACTGCCGAGGGGGCTAAGCCTCTTGGACAGCAGGAGTTTATAAAAGACAGTAGTGTTGATGATTTTGGACATGTATCAATGGGCGGAATAGCCGCTTATATTGCGAATGAAATTCAGAAGAAAACAGGATTGGAATCACGTCATATAATTTTGAGCCACCTCCAACGGGGCGGAACACCTTCGGCTCATGATCGTCTGATGGCCAGGTGGTTTGGTATTGCCGCAGTTGATATGATTGTCAGAGGAGATTTTGGGCGTATGGTAAGTTTGCAGCAAGGTGAAATTGCCACTGCGCCTCTGGAAGGGATTATCAATAAATTGCAATTAGTTGACGTGAAAAAATATTACGATACCGAAAGATATAATGGAAGGAGAACCATACTTTTATGAGACCCAAGGTTTTCTTTTGGATTCACGCTCTTGATTGACATACAATGATTTTTATGTTTTAAGTCAAATCATAAAAAATAAATCTTTATCAAAGAAATTATGGTTCAAAAAAGCCTGTCTTTGAATACCAACGGAATCAAAAAAAATTTTTCTAAAATGGCCTTCAATTTTTCTATAATTCCCAGGGATGATCCCAAACAGGCTCTTCGCCTCCGTCGCTTTTTTGTGACCTTCGTCATCTATGCACTTAATATTTCAATTTTTTATTTTGCCTATTTGGCAGGTATCGTGAACCTGCAGGCACTCTATGGGTTGGGCATTATTCTTCTGACAATCAATGTCATTTTATATATAGTCTTTCGCACCAGTCTTAATCTGCGTATGTCGGATCCCAGTCTTACTACAATTCAGATGTGCGCCGCCATCCTTGTTGTTATGTATGCAATATATCATGCCTATGAAGTGCGGGGTCTTATATTCTCAATGTATATTCTTATACTTCTGTTCGGTATTTTTCGTCTCTATACCAGCCAGTTCTTATTTATCAGCGGTTTTGCTCTGCTGACTTACGGAATCGACATCGGTCTGCTGAAGATGTTTCATCAGCAAAACATCAATCTTAAAATAGAGCTTTTTCAATGGTTCGGGCTGGCCGTTGTCCTGGTTTCTGTTTCTTTCATAGGAGGGAATATCAGTTCTCTCCGCCGGGAGTTAAGCGTCAGCCGGAGAAAGCTTCAATCGTCCTTAACAGTTATCAGGGAAATGGCAATTCACGATGACCTGACAGGTTTCTTCAATCGTACCCATCTAATGGACCTCATTGAAACCGAGAGTAGTCGTTCAGTGCGCAACGGGTCTGTTTTTTCTCTGGCCATGATAGATATAGATAAATTTAAAAATATCAACGATACGTACGGACATCAGACAGGCGACTATGTATTGAAAACATTTGCTGCCGTTATCCGCAGCATTTTACGTAAAACAGACTTTTGCGGACGTTATGGCGGTGAGGAATTCTTGATAGTGCTTACCCAAACGGATCTTCATGCTGCGAAAGTCTTTGCGGAACGTATTCGAGATTGTGTGGAAAAGAGTTTATTCCCGAGTTTGGGGCCTGATTCCAGGGTGACGGTTTCCGTAGGTCTGACAGTGTATCGAATGCCGGAAAATATTGAAAGAACTATTGCACGTGCCGATGAAGCTTTATACAGAGCAAAAAACGGTGGGCGCAATCGCGTGGAATACTCCGAATGAAGGAATCAAAAAAGCGTTTCTCTTTTTCTTAAATTAATTACTCCATTATTAGTAACATAAATAACGTTTCTTGAAAATTACCCACCTTCGTGATAGCTTTCGTATGCCATTTAAATCAAAGCGCTATCTTTGTGGGCTTCCTCAACGTATTGTTAATACGCCTCGTCGCCTGCGCCTAGCCGCCTCGATATCATCTTTGATTTAGAAATGGCATAAATTAGTCCCTAGTAAAGCAAATATATGATTACAGGAAGGTAAATCTTGAAATATTATCCGGTTTTCCTGGACATTAAGGATAAAAAGTGCGTGGTCGTCGGCGGCGGTGAAGTTGCCGCCAGAAAAGCCGAAAGACTTCTGGATTGCGGCGCGAAAGTTGTGGTCATCAGCCCCAAGCTAACGCCTGAACTTGCCGCACTCAAGGATAAAAATTTGATTTTTCACATTACCGCCGAATATTCAGGCGATTTGATTGATAAAGCCGCCCTGATTGTCGGGGCGACTGATGATGAAAAAACCAACGCCCGAATATCCAGCGATGCCCGTGGAAAAGGTATTCCCGTAAACATTGTTGACGATCCGCAAAAATGCGATTTTATTCTGCCCGCGCTGGTACAAAGAGGCGATCTGGCAATAGCTGTCGGCACCGGCGGCAAAAGTCCCGCTTTGGCCCGTCATCTGCGGGAAGAGCTGGAAGCAACTTACGGCAGCGAGTATGAAATATTTCTGAACGTTCTGGGAACGTTGCGCGTCAAGATGGAAAAGAACGCCGGAGCCGGAAAAGAGTGGTTCGATTCTCTCATGGCGGCAGGCATACTTAATCTTATTAAAGATAAGGAGATCAAAAAAGTGCGGGAGATTGTAAAAAAAATTACCGGGGAGGAAGTAGAAGTTGAGCTTAATTAACTTACAATTGATTGCGTTTAAGATTGCTCTCCTTTTCTGCGCCATAAGCACGGTTGGTTATCTGTCTTCGCTCCTTGTTAAAAAAGTTCGGCTTGCTAAAATTTCCACCTGGGTTCTGGCTGCCGCCCTCTGTTTTCTGACGGTTAATTTAATATTCGCGTTTATAAATACATCCACGCTGATTAATCCCGGCTCCCGTGATTTTCTCTCCCTTTGTGCGTGGTCGGTGTGCGCGGTTTATCTTGCCCTGCAATTCAAAACCAAAACCAGAGTGCTGGGAGCTTTCATTTCTCCTTTTATCCTGCTTTTTATGATTGCCGCCGCCGGTGAGGCCACAGATAAATCGCTTCTTCCTCAGAATCTGCAAAACTGGCTGACTGCCGTACATTTGTTTTCCGTAATCATGGGCGAAGCATTATTTATCATCGCGTCCTGCGCCGGATTAATGTTCATCATGCAAAACAGAATGCTGAAATATAAAAAATTAAGCAAGATGAGCAGGTTGTTGCCGTCATTGAACGATCTGGACCGGATTAATCATATCTGCCTTTTGTGGGGATTTCCTATTTTAAGCATAGGGATTATTGCCGGAGCGGTTTTCGCGCAATTGAACTGGCAAGCCGGCTGGCTGACCGATCCGAAAGTAATCTGGACTTTTGCCGGCTGGATTATTTACGGATTTCTTCTGCATCAGCGTTTGGCCATCGGCTGGAAGGGTTACCGGATGGCCGTAATTTCCGGCGCCGCTTTTATTCTACTTTTGCTGTCCTATGGA
>DCVU01000119.1 GCA_002327415.1 Smithella sp. UBA2180 | reverse complement strand
CCGAATAGTTTACCCATGTCCCCCCCCTTTGCCGCGTTATTCTTTAAAATCGAATAAGTCTTTCTATTGTTTTTTTCTACAGTATGGTATTTATTTTTGCAACAGGGAAAACATTTGTCTTAGACGCTGATGGTGGCATGATGAATAAAAATATGACATTTCAATGAAGCGACCCGAAATGGCTATTGATTGCTATTCTGTTGGCCGGCGGGCACGACCAGATGGATATAGCGTCTTGCGAGTATGAGGACGGGAGTGCTCCAATCGCGTCCCGAGCCGTCGATTGCCTTCAGTTCCGCATTAACGATGGTAAGAAATTGATTGTCTTGAAAATTAAGGTAATCGGAGAGACGGTTACGATAACTTTCCTGAAGCAACTTCAGGTCGCCCTCCACGCGGTAGCGATCCGTTTCCACCACAATTCGCTCGTATCGCACTTCCACAGGAGGCATTAGACCACCTCTCCCAATGGGATTTTGAAGGTACCTTTGACCAATGAAACAAAGAAGGCCGCCGGTTTGCTAAGATATTGCTTGTTCATGGTTAAGTTATAATAAATTTGATCTTGTTTGTCAATAAAATATCTGCTGCCATAAACAGCCAGATATCTTTTTAAAAAACTATTTTACCTGCCATTTATTCTAATTTTTTTAAAATTTCCTGCGCTATTATCTTGTTAAGTTTCTTGGAAGCGTTTGTGTCATTTATATTTACTATTCTTTCAGCAACAGGGATGTCCCTTGCCAGTCGAGAAACGTTTATAACATTTATTTTGTTGGTTTCGAAAAGATTGACGATATTATTTAAAGTTTTGTATCTATGAAAATGATTTTGAATAGCTTCAGGCTTTCAATAAGAATCAGAATAAGCAGCAACAATCTGAAATAGACCGCTATCCCGGCTGGATAAAATAGCGGCAAAATAAAAACCAATATCAGCAGAACGATTATTGTCAGGCTTTCAAATAATATTTTCTTCATTTATTTTTCTTGTTTTTACATATGTTACTTTTTGATTATATCACACAACTAGTGTATAAAAGCATCTTTTTAACAAAAAGGTAAATATAGCCGGTCACTTTTTAGCACGTTTGATAAGGATTCGCTTTAATGAGTTTAATGTATACGCGGAATCAGACATTGAAGCGGAAGGTGATTATGTCGCCGTCCTTCACAACATACTCTTTTCCTTCCAGGCGCAAACGACCGGCTGATTTAACTTGAGCTACAGAGCCGCTATGCGCGATGAAATCATCGTAGTGCATGACTTCGGCTTTGATAAAGCCTCGTTCAAAATCGTTGTGAATGGCGCCGGCGGCTTTGGGCGCTTTAGTTTCCAGAGGAATAACCCAGGCTTTGACTTCGTCCTCGCCGACGGTAAAAAAGGACATGCGTCCTAAAAGAGAAAAAGCCGCGCGGATAATCCGGCCAAACGCCGGTTCGGCAATACCCATCGAATCTAAAAATTCTTTTTGATCGTGAGCATCCAGTCCGGCCATTTCCGCCTCTATCTTGCAGCAGATTCCCATGACCGGTTCTGTTAATTTTGCCTCACCGGCAAATTTATCGGCAAAGGGAATATTATCTTCCGCGACGTTGACCACTACCAGCTCCGGCTTGATCGTCCAGAAAGAGAAACTCCGCATTGTAAAAATTTCCGCAGGCGTCAGACCTGCCGAGCGTAATGGTTTGCCCGCTTCGAGACATTCTTTTAATTTGGGCAGAAGGTCATTTTGCGCCACATCCTGTGGCGTGAGCGCTTTCTTGGATGTTTTGGTCAGGCGCTCCAGTTTTTTTTCAATGATTAACAAATCGGAAAGAACCAACTCGTCTTCAAGCTTGCGATAAGCTTCGATGCTCAATTGAACATCAGGCAGAGAGAAGCCGTCAACAACGTGCAGTATACCGTCTGTGCCGCTTAAGTTCTGTCGGATGGCTTCCCATGGATGTTCGCCCACAGCGTGGACATCCACAAAAGGAACTTTGGCCGGTGAAACTTTGACCGGCTTATATATTTCGACGAGCTTGTCAAAACGCTCATCCGGCACGGAAGCCTGACCACGCACAACCGTTTCGCTGTGCGATTGGCCGCTTTTCACGCCGGTCATAATTTCAAATAATGTGCTCTTCCCGCTTTGAGGAAGGCCAAGAATTCCCATTTCCATTAAGCAAATTCCTTCTCAATTCTCTGCATCGCTTCGCTCAACCGATTATCCGGTACCGTTAACGATATGCGCACAAAGCCTTCGCCGTATTTGCCGTAAGCAGTGCCTGCAGCAACAACGACGGCAGTCTTGTCAAATAAGCGGTTGGTAAACTCCAGCGAAGTCATGCCTTTGGGCACCGGCACCCACAGATAAAATGTTCCTTTTGGCGGATTGAAATCAATGCCGATTATTTTTAATATTTTGATAACCAACTCGCGACGTTTTCCATACAATGCCAGCATTTCTTCGATAAATCCGGTTTCATGTCTCAAGGCCTGAATGCCGGCAAGTTGTACGACATTAAAAATTCCCGAATCAGTGTTTTCTTTGACCTTGCTGATGGCAGCGATGAGTTCCTGATTGCCGCAGGCCATGCCCAGCCGCCAACCGCACATGTTAAACGGTTTGGAAAGAGAGTTAAGCTCGATGCCGACATCTTTTGCGCCCTTCGCCATCAGGAAACTAATGCGCTTCTGACCGGCAAAAACTATTTCGCTGTAAGGATTATCGTAACAAATAGCAATATCGTAATTGCGGGCGAAATCAACAAGGTTATTTAAAAACTTCAAAGTTGCGCAAGCACCGGTCGGATTATTCGGGTAATTAAGAAACATGGCGGTTGCTTTTTTAGCGACATTTACAGGAATATCTTCGAATACGGGTAGATAGTTGTTTTGCGGTAGTATGGGAACATTATACGGAACGCCTCCGCCCATCAGGATGCTGGCGCGATAGGCAGGATAACCGGGATCAGTCATTAGAACTGTATCGCCGGGGTTGACACGGGCCAGTATAAAATGATGACAGCCTTCTTTCGAGCCGATAAGACCCAGAATTTCATTTTCCGGATTAAGAGTAACGCCGTAGCGTGTTGCATACCACTTCGCCACTTCCCGGCGAAAGGAGAGCATACCCTTTTCTTCATCCGTTGGATAACGGTGATTCAAAGGATCTCTTGATGTGGCGCAAAGTTCATCAATGATCGACTCCGGTGTCGCTTCCACCGGGTCGCCGATAGCCAGGGAAATAACATCTATTCCGTCGTCTTTGGCCTTATTGATTTTTTTTCTCAATTCCATAAACAGGTATGGCGGTATCTTTGTCAGTCTTTCAGCTGTTTTCAACGTAAATCTCCTTAAGAATTAATTGGTATTAATCATTTATAGGCTTCTTCAAAAAGAAATCCCTGATAATGAGGCTCAATCTTCAAAAGGAAACCGAATTGAAGATTGCCAGCCGAATTATCCCGCAAAGCGGAGGGTAATATCATAATCATGATTTATAAGCCTCCTCAAAAAGAAACCCGTGATAAACTATTTTTACTTTACCTTCAAGATAAATTTCGCCAAAGCGGTCGTCTTTTTTTGTGAAGTAAATTCGTAAAGTTTCACCGCTCTGAACGATGACATCGACAGGCGAATCTACAGATCCTCTTGAGGCTGCGGCTAAAACCGAAGCAACATCACCGGTGCCGCAGGCCAGCGTCTCATCTTCGACACCGCGCTCGTATGTGCGCACTCGAATTTTATGCCGGTCAATGACCGTGGCAAAATTGGCATTGGTGCCTCTGGGTTGAAAACATTCATGTCGGCGGATTTTACGTCCCCACTCAAAAACTTTACAGGTCTCCAGGTTACCAACAAAAGTTACGGCATGGGGCACGCCTGTATCGACACTCTGCAGGACAAATTGACAGTCGTCAAATACAAACTCTCCAATAGACCGGACTGGTGACGGATCGGTCAGTTTGACTTTAACAACGTCATCATTTACTTCGGCGGAAATAATACCGGCAAGTGTTTCAAAAGACATTTTCTTTGGAGCAATGCCTTTCAGATAAGCATAACGCGCCACACAGCGGCTACCGTTGCCGCACATTTCCCCCATCGAGCCATCAGAGTTGAAAAACTGCCATTTGAAATTGACCGTCTCTGAAGGTTCAATGAGAAACAATCCATCGGCACCTACTGAAATTTTGCGTGCACATACTTTGCGTGCAAACGCGGGCAAATCGCCCACATTCAAAGACAAATCGCAGTTATCAATAATGATGAAATCATTGCCGCTGCCGCTCATTTTGTAAAATTCAATCATCTTTGCTTCCGTTTATCCCACTCCGCCTATAGTGACCTTCAGGTTATCCGCTTCGGGGATAGTTCGCCTTACGCTTTAAACTTCACTTCGTTCGTTTTCAGCTTGGCTCACTACGCTTCGAGAACAATATCATCTTTGCGATTGAGCGAGCGCGTTACGCGCAGTACTTCTTCCGTAGTCGTTATGCCATTCAGTACTTTATAGATACCATCTTTCTGCAATGTGATCATGCCCTGTTTCAGAGCCAGTTCATTAATTTGATTGGCATCGGATGTTTTTAAAACAAGTTTTTTGATTTCGTCATCAACGATCATGATCTCAAAAATCGCTGTTCGTCCCCGGAATCCTGTTTGCATACACAGGTTACATCCATTTTTCCGGTAAAAAGTATTTTTCTGCAATACCGACCGGTCCAATCCAAGGTTGGCCAAAGTTTCTTCATCCGGCACATAAACTTCTTTGCAGTGCGGACAGAGAACGCGCACAAGGCGTTGTGCTATTATCGCGATAATTGACGAGGTAACTAAGAAAGGTTCTATGCCCATATCAATTAATCTAGTTACGGCGCTTGCCGCGTCATTGGTGTGCAGTGTGGAAAAAACGAGATGGCCGGTCAGCGATGACTGGATAGCAATTTCCGCGGTTTCGCGATCGCGGACTTCACCGATCAAAATTACGTCAGGGTCCTGGCGGACAATGGAACGGAGGCCTGCGGCAAAAGTCAGATCGATCTTTGGATTAACCTGAATTTGCCCGACACCATCCATCTGATACTCGATAGGGTCTTCAATGGTAATGATGTTTATTTCCGGGTGATTGATTGTGGAAAGAGCCGCATATAAGGTTGTTGTTTTGCCGCTGCCGGTAGGACCCGTTACCAGAATTATTCCATAAGGAGATTTGATCAATTTATTGAGCAGTTTGATTCGTTCATCGTGCATGCCCAAGTCAGCAAGCATCAGGATGTTAGCAGTTTTGTCCAACAAACGTAACACAACTCTTTCACCAAAAGCTGTGGGGATAACCGACACGCGGATGTCCACAAGGCGGTCGGCTATTTTTATTTCAATACGTCCGTCCTGAGGCAGCCGTTTTTCCGCGATGTTTAGTTTAGCCATGATTTTAATGCGGGAAACAAGCGGAGATTGAATTCGATGCGGTAAGTTCAAAATATCGTATAAAATTCCGTCAATACGATAACGGATTTTAAGGTTGCCGGAGTAAGGCTCAACGTGAATATCGCTGGCACGGTCTTTAATCGCTCCGGAAACAAGCAGATTGACCAGTTTAATAATTGGCGCGTCACTGGTTTCATCGAGTAAATCGGCTGTCTCATCAATTTTCGAAATAAGATCATCAGTTGCGGCTTCGTTCATCTCTTCAAAATAATCCTTAGCTGAAGCGCGGCTCATATCATAAGCCATATTAATTGCAGCGGCGATCGCGTCCTGTGAGGAAAGGACAACCGGCAGATCCGGGCTTTTTAAGAGTTGCCTTAAATCATCAACAGGCTGAAAATTTGTGGGATCATTTACGGCAATTGCCGAATCCTGAGAGGTGATGAGCGGAACAATCTTGTGCTTCTTCAAATATTGAATGGAAACGTTTTGCGTAAAATCAATATTGATGCTTTCCATCGGTAATTCCGGCCAGAAAGAAAGGCCGAAGTGCTCGGAAAGAACTTTTAATAATTGGATTTCATCGATAGTTTTTTTCCGGATGAGATGATCAAAGAATCCGGTGCCGTTATTTTTCTTCAGACTGTGCGCTTCGGCAAGGGTATCCGGGGCGACTCCGGCGGCGATTAATTTTTTGTCCAGAGAAGAAAGAACCGCTTCGCCGGAAGCGGCGGAGCCGCTGGTTATGCCTGCGGATTCTTTCAAGGCTGTATGGATTTTAGACATAGGGATCAGAGCCTTTAATTATGGTTTAGTCGGTGTTTTCTTTTCGGCAGGAATTGGTGCGTTGTAAGGTTTAGTCTCTGATTTCTTTTCATCCAACTTGATGATTCCTTCCACCACTTCGCCCATTGTTTCTCTTTTTTCCCGATAAAGGCTGGCAGCATCTTTCTGGGTGCGGACGATATGCGGTGTCAAAAAGACATACAGGTTTGTTTTTTCCCGGGCAGTGGAATGTGTTTTAAAAAGCCAACCCAAAAGAGGAATATCGCCCAGTAAGGGCACCTTATATGTATCTTTCTCCGTACTGTCCCCCACCAGACCGCCGATAACTATCGTTTCGTTATCCTTAACCACTACCGTAGTTTTTGCGGTTCTTTTTAAGGTTGTCGGTGTTGGAGAATTGGAGGCGGATGTAACCTTGGTCACCTGCTGCGATATTTTCAGGCGGATAAAATTCTCTTCGTTGATATGCGGTGTGATATTCAGGATTACGCCGACATCTTTATATTCATAAGTATTGTAACCAACAACCGAATTGAGGTTCGATTGCGCTTGCTGTTGCTGAGTTATGTAAGGCACATTGGAGCCGACATTTATTTCCGCCTCTTCATTATCCAATGTCATGATTTGGGGAGTGGATAAAATGGATACCTCGGTATCAGTTTTATAAGCCTGAATGACGGCTCCGATGTTCGGGAAAGTGATGCCGCCAATGGTAATGCCGGCGCCTATAATACCCATGGAAAAACCACTGGGGAAAGCAGCTGAGACTCCGGTAGAAGTTGTCGTAGTTAAACTATCGAGGATATTATAGCCACCGGGCGTTGTACTGCTCCCGCCGCCGGAGCCGATAATTGCCACGGCCTTGCCGGAATCCATGCCGCTTATTGAGCCTGTATCCTTAAGCCCGCGCCATTCGACGCCCAGCTTAAAATCTTTATTGGCGTTGACTTCCATAATCAAGGCCTCGATGTAAACCATGGCTCTCGGCACATCGAGCTGTTTGATAATATTTTCCAGAACTTTATAGTCTTCGCGTTCGGCCATGATAACCAGAGTATTGGTGGCCTTGTCCGGGACAACCTGGACATTTTTGGAAATAACGGGCGTCACAACTTTTTGCGTTGCCGCTGCCGTGCCGGTTGCCGCGGTTGCGGCCGTTCCGGAATCTTTAATGCTGTTGAGAACTTTTGCCATGTCTTCGGCAAGGCTGTTTTGCAGGCGGTAAACCTGAATATTGGATTCGCCGCGGGGTACGTCTTTATCCATAAAGGCAACAAGTTTGCGCACAGTTTCCGTATCCGCGCCGCTTGCCAGGATGATAATTGAGTTAGTCCGTGAATCCGGAACAACTTTGATAATGGCTGCATTTGCGCGGCGCTGTTGAAAAATCGTTGCCAGGGATTTCACCACTTCCGAAGCGGAAGCGTTCTGTATTGGAATATAGGATATCTGATCCCCGGCGCCTTCAATATCAAGGGCGGATATAATTTCCTGCAGCCTTTTGATGTTGGAGAGATAGTCGGTGATAACCAGAATACCCGCAGGTGGGTAAGAGAGCACCGAACTGGACTTGGAAATAATCGGATCCAGAACACGTTTTATTTCATCCGGGTTGGCACGTTCCAGCGAAACTATCTGAGTGACCATGCGGTCATCCGGCGCGCCGGGTTCATTTTTCAGCCTGGTTTCCAGGTTCTTTTCCCGCGCTGAAACCGCGGGAATGATCTTTGTCATATTCCCTGCGGGGACTACAGCAAATCCGTTCACTTCCAGAACAGACAGAAAGACTTTATAGACATCTTCCATGGGAATTTTTTTAGGAGATATTATGGTGACCTTGCCTTTAACTTTATCATCAATTATGAAATTTTTTCCGGTAAGTTCACTGACAAACTTTACCAGTACGCTTATATCAACATTATCAAAATCAATGGTTACATATTTTTTAGTGGTTTCTTTTTTCGCAGGCTCGACTCGCAGATTTTCCGTCTGAATTTCTTTGGGTTTTTTTATTACATTTTTTATTTTAACTGCATTTGTTGGCTGTGTGGAATTAATCGCTTTTATTTCCGGGCTAGCTTTCGATGCGGCACCTATGTTTTGCGCGGGTGATGATGCAGGAGCGTTCGTTGTGTTAATATTTTCATCAGTGTCGGCAACACGGGCAGCAAAAGCGCTTCCTCCAACGCAAAACATTATTGCCAGCGCAATTATACCGCCTGCAAG
>DCVU01000177.1 GCA_002327415.1 Smithella sp. UBA2180 | reverse complement strand
AAAGTGACTTTTTCAGGGACGACTACATACGTTGAGAAAGCCGACAATCCCGATGAATCGGGACCAACAAAAATAGCGATTTGATTTAGAAGTGGTATAACTAAACATTTGCATTGTGCTCGCTTTGTGGTACAAACTCCCGCAAATCACGGATACAATACCCCAAAATAAGCTGCGTGGGTTCATATATAGTCCCACTTAGCTTCGCACGTGGGATAATTCAACTTGCAGATATTACTGCACTGCGCTTGTAATATCTGAGTTTCATTAGAATTGGAGTTTCACAATAAAATATCACTTAAGCAGTCAGACTTGTTTTTCTGCTTTTTTACTCCGAAATTGATATTTTGAGCATATTTCTGCCTGAAAATTGTCCTATAATGGAGATGGTTGCGCAAAAAGCTAAAAAGATCAAAGCACTACATATAGTGGTGTAAATTACCAGATAACACAATTTGTTGTATTTTTTCTTTACAAAGGAGAAATCTTTTGCTAAAATTCTTTAAATAACTTAACAAAAAAAGACGTTTTTATGAATCTAAAATGCTTGGAAATATCCGGTTTTAAGTCATTTCGCGACAAGGTTATCCTTGATTTTTCCGGCGGAGTAACGGGAATTGTCGGTCCCAATGGCTGCGGAAAGTCTAATATCGTTGACGCCATTCGGTGGGTTATGGGCGAGCAAAGAGTCAAGTCTTTGCGCGGGAAAAAGATGGATGATGTTGTTTTCAACGGCAGTCAGGATTCCGCGGCGGTAAGTATTGCGGAAGTTACGATGACTCTGATTGCCAATGGTAACAGTTTCCCCGGTACCTATTCCGAACTGAACGAAATATCCATCTCCCGCAAGGTTATTCTGGAAGGCGAAAGCGAATACTATATCAACAGGGCTCCCTGCCGTCTTCTTGATGTTAAGGAATTCTTCATGGGCACAGGTATCGGCGCAAGAACCTATTCTCTGATCGAGCAGGGGCATGTGGCGAATCTCGTAGAAGCCAAACCCGAAGATAGAAGATTATTTATTGAAGATGCCGCCGGTGTGTCCAAATACAAAAGCCGCAAGGAAGCGGCTGTCCGCAAAATGGAAGCGACAAAACAGAACGTGGTGAGGCTCAACGATATCATCAAGGAAGTAAAAACCCAACTCAATACCATTGCCAGACAAGCCAAGAGAGCGGAACAGTATAAAAATATAAAACAGGAAAGCAAGGAAGCGGAGTTAACGATTGGACTGCAAAGTTATGTCGAACTTGCCGAAAAAGAATCTTCTCTGCAGGCCGAGCGCGCGGATTTGCAAAATCAGGATTCCGGAATTCACGCTAATCTCGAAGCCAGAGAATCGGCTTTAGATGAGCTGAAAATGAAGCTTCTGGAAAATGAAGAAGAAATAGCGAAGAGCCAGCATGAACTATACGAGATAAAAAACACTATCAGCATTAAAGAGAAAAATGTTGAATTTTCCAGTCGCCAAATGGTGGACACTTCCGAACGCAAACAAAAAGATTTAGCGGAAATTCAGCTGTTGCAGACGAAAAAAACCGATTTGATTGCCGAAATTGAAAATCTGCAGAAAAACGCAACTGAAGCCGAAAATAAGATTGCGGCTCTTAGAATAGAACATGACGAGGTTCAGCAAAAAGTTCAGTCGCTTGTCAATGCCGATAAGGAAGTTAATAATCAATTAGAAGAAAAAAAGATAGTGTTCATTGATATCGTGACGGAGAAAGCCAAATTCCACAACATGATTTCCAGTCTTAACAAAAATATTGATGATTTGAAGAAACGCGAAGAAAGAGAAACGCGTGAGCTTGATGAAGATAAAAAGGCGCTGACCGATTTGACAGGCCGGTTGGAATCGGTGAATGAAGAATTAAAGAATGACAAAACGCAAATAGTTGGGCTGGAAGAAAAGAAAACATCAGCGTCAGCCGAGGTTGAAAGATCTAAATCGGATTTGCAGTCAAACGAGGAAAGCATCGCCAAACTCAAGGAGGATGTAAGCGTCAAATCGTCGAGATTGGCTTCTCTAAAAGAATTTCAAGAAGCCTATAAATGGTGCAATGAAGGTGTTAAAACAATCATCGAGAATAAAGAACACAGCGATAAATTTTACGGTGTTGTGGCCGATCATATAAATGTTCCCCGTGAATATGAAGCCGCCGTGGAAGCGGTTCTCGGAGAAAAACTGCAATATGTGGTAGTTAAAAGTCAAGAAGACGGCGTTCGCGCAATTGATTATTTAAAAAACTACCAGTTGGGCAGAGGCAGTTTTGTTTCGGTGGATTTAAGAAACCATAACATAAAAACTTATGGCGAAGAACATCTCAATGAAGCGCAACCACTGCTGGAAAAGGTAATCGTTCATGAAGATTATCAACAAATTGTTGATTGCCTGCTGGGTGATGTTTTGTTGATACCAACAATTGAAAATGGGATTTCTCTTTGGAAGAAAAATGGTTTCCGGGGCACTTTCGTCACACTGGATGGTGATATTATCAGTCCGAATGGCGTGCTGACAGGTGGCAGCGGGGCGGCGGTGGAAAAAAGCCTTCTGGCGACAAAAAGAGAAATTGGTGAATTGGAAGGCGAAGTTGCGGCGCTGGCTGCGGAATTGGAAGAGGAAACGAATCGGAAAACCAATCTTGTTTCCATGATTGCCCGGTGGGAAGAGGAAGTTAGCCAGGTAAATGCCGATATTCATTCATTGGAGATAGCCGTTAACGGCAGAAGAAAAGATATTGAAAGATTTGAATATGAAACAACCAGGTTAAAACAAAGAGTTGCCGTTCTGGAATTTAACCTGCAAACTCTTAACAAAGAAAAATTAGAAGCCGAAGATAAATTGCAGAAATTCAACGTTGGTATTTTGCAAAAAGATGGAGAGGAAAGGGAAATCAATGAAGTCATTTCCGCCTTTAATTTGAAGAGAGAACAGGCGCGAGCGGAAGTTAACGAACATGAGCGTTATCTGACGAGCAAGAAGGTAGAACTGGCTTCTCTTGAGGAGAAGAAAGGCGCCGATTTGCGGACAATATCGCGTCTGCAAAATGATATTACTGCCATTGAAAATGAAAATAAGGTGAAAGAAGAAGAGATTGTTTCTTGTGAAAAGCAAGTTATCGAATTAAATCAGACGATCGAAAACGAGCAGATGCTATTGACGGAACTTTATCAGAGTTTTTCGGTTAAAGAAGCGCTTCTGGCGGAAAAGAAGGCTGAACAAAATCGTGAAGACGCACAGTTGAAAGCAAAAGAAAGTGAAATCCGCGAAGTGAAGAAGAATCTTGATGAATTGCGTCAGCAGATAAATGAATTGGAAATTCAATGCCGTGAAACGGCTTTAAATAAGGAAAATATGCAGAAAGTAATGGATGAAAAACACGATGTTGATCTGAAAAGCATGGCCGACGGATTTACGAAAATTGAGGAAGAAAAACTCACAGAACTCATCGCCTTATTGGAAAAGAATAAAAAAACAATAGATGAATTCGGTGAGGTAAATTTGCTTGCCCTTAATGAATATGAAGAGCTCGATAATCGTTATAATTTCTTATCGGCACAAATATCAGATTTGAATACTTCGCTTAATGTTTTGCAAAGGACTATTACACGCATTAATAAAATTTCCCGCGCCAGATTTGCCGAAACCTTTGAAGCGGTCAACGCCTGCTTCAAAGAAGTATTCGCGCAGATCTTTCCGGGAGGCCATGGAGAGCTTCTGCTGACTGATGAAAATGACCTGCTGGAAACAGGAGTTGATATCGATATTCAGGTTCCCGGCAAAAGAAGACAAAATGTTAATCTGCTGTCCGGTGGTGAAAAGTCACTGGTTGCGGTTGCTCTTATTTTCGCCATTTTAAAGTACCGTCCTTCGCCGTTCCTGGTTCTGGATGAAGTTGATGCCGCCCTGGATGACGCCAATACCAATCTGTTCAACCGGCTGATTAAAGATGTCGCCCAGCAATCTCAGGTTGTTATGATTACACACAACAAGAGTACAATGGAAGTTGCCGACACTCTGTTTGGCGTGACCATGCAAAAGCATGGAATATCGACGCTGGTTTCCGTCAATCTGAATTAATCCATCGCTTTACTTCTTTTTAAAAAATAGCTATTAAGTAATTATCGAACAGGAAAGGTGTGTGTATGGCAACGATAAGTTTTTTTGAAAAAATAAAAAAAGGGCTGACCAAAACGCGTGAAGTTCTGACGACGGATTTGAATGACCTTTTCAGTAAAAAGGTTATAGATAAAGAACTTTTTGACAAGTTGGAAGAACTGCTGATTTCGGCGGATATGGGACCTCAATTTACTTACGATTTAATTGATGATGTCAAGAAGCGTGTCAGTCGTCATGACCTGCAGAATGCTGGGCAAATAAAAAAGATTATGCAGGAGCGAATGATTGCTATTCTGCAAAAAATAGATAAGCCTTTGATCATTCCCAAGGGACGACCATTTATTATCCTGACAATCGGGGTAAATGGCAGCGGCAAAACAACCACAATCGGCAAATTAGCCAATTCATTGAAAAGCAATGGCCACGAGGTTATGCTGGTTGCCGCCGATACTTTCCGTGCGGCGGCTGTCGAACAGCTGGAAGTGTGGGGTACGCGCGTGGGCGCTCCGGTCATCAAACACAAAACAAACGCCGATCCGGCGGCGGTTGTCTTTGACGCTATGGCCAAAATTAAAGCCGGTTTTGCCGGAGTTGTTGTCGTGGATACGGCCGGGCGGTTGCATACCAGAGTGAATTTGATGGAAGAGTTAAAGAAAATAAAAAGAATTATTAACAAAGAAATGCCGGAGATGTCACCGGAGATACTGCTGATTCTTGACGCGACAACCGGCCAGAATGCAGTCGTTCAGGCCAAGACTTTTAAAGAAGAAATCGGAGCGACCGGCATTGTCCTGACCAAACTCGATGGCACCTCCAAGGGCGGCGTGGTAGTGCGCATAGCCAGTGAACTTGCTCTGCCGGTTCGCTATATCGGAGTTGGTGAAGGTCTGGACGATTTGCGCGTTTTCGACAGCGTTGATTTTACAAATGCTCTTTTAGTAAGTTAGAAATTATTTTCTACGCTTTTCTACCCCGCAAGGGGGTACAGAAAAGAGCAGAAAATAATTTCGTTAACGCACTTATCCCGTTTATCGGGGTTGGACTAAATTGTTATAAAATCAGGCAGAATCTCATGAATAAAATCTTTGCCATAGGAGATATTCACGGCTGTCTGGAAAAGCTTAAAGAGCTGATGTCCAGGATTGATATAGACAGTCAAAATGATACGCTGATCTTCATCGGTGACTACATTGATCGCGGCAGATTCGGCAGAGAAGTTGTAGATTATGTTATCCGATTGAAGGGCGAGTATAAAAATACAATATGCCTGCTGGGTAATCACGAGTACATGTTTGCACGTTACCTTGAGTGTGTGGATGAAGATATTTATTTGGGAAATGGCGGTATAAATACCCTTCAATCCTATGGAATTTTCCTTTCAGATGATGCAGAAGAAAGAAAGCGTAAGATCCCAGAGAAACACCGGCAATTTTTCGAATCGCTTCTACCTTATTATGAAACGGAAGATTATATCTTCGTTCACGCAGGTTTCAGAACTGGACTGCCGCTGAAAGAGCAGACAATAGATGATCTGTTATGGATAAGATACAAGTTCATAGAATCTGAGCACGATTTTGATAAAATAGTTGTTTTTGGTCACACTCCTTTGACAAATCCGTTAATTGATAAAAATAAAATAGGCATAGATACTGGGGCGGTTTATGGTGGGAAACTTACTTGCGTGGAGCTGCCGGAAGTAAAAATTTATCAGGTTTAACAATGAAAATCATCGAATGCGTGCCGAATTTCAGCGAAGGACGAGATTCCGGAAAAATCGAGGAGATTGCCGCTGTTTTTAAATCATTTCCGGAAGTGCGACTGGCTGATTTCAGTAGTGATGCCGATCACAACAGAAGTGTTTTTACTTTTTTGGGAAAACCGAAAGATGTGCTGAACGCGGCGATTGCCGCCTGCGGCAAAGCTCTGGAGCTGATTGACATGCGTAAACAGGACGGCGCTCACCCACGACTGGGCGCGGTTGATGTTGTGCCTTTTATTCCGATGGGCACGTCGAAGATGAAAGATGCGGTTGACCTTGCCAATGTTTTCGGAAAACAATTGAGTGAACGCTTCGGCGTTTCCGTATATTTCTATGGTTTTGCGGCGCGAAAAGATCAGTATGTGGAATTGCCTGACGTTCGCCGCGGCGGATACGAAGGATTGGCAGAAAAAATGATGCGTATGAAAGATATTCCGGATGAGGGAGGGGAAAAATTCAACGCGCAGTCCGGTGCTACTGTTGTTGGTGCCAGAGATTTGCTGGTTGCTTATAATATAAATCTGGCTAGTGAGGACTTGCATCTTGCACGGCATATAGCTTCGCGAATCAGAGAAAAGAGCGGCGGTTTAAAATCTGTGCGAGCCATTGGAGTAATGTTAAAAAGCCGCGGCGTGGCGCAGGTGTCTATGAATTTGATTAACTGCAAAGAAACGCCGCTGAAGACGGTTTTTGACCGGGTGAAAATTCTGGCAGCTGAAGGCGGCACTAAAATATTGGAATCAGAATTAATCGGCCTCGCGCCTCTATGCGCTTTTGCCGGCACCACACCTGAATATCTGAAACTCAAAGTTTTTGACAAGTACCGCCTGCTGGAAACTCATTTAAAGAGTTTATCCCACTAGATTAACTATTTTTCTTTCCCTCTTTCTTCTTCGCTTTTGCCAGCGCTTTTAGAAGTTTTTACCGGGAATTTCAATGATTGATGATGGATGAGACGCGGATGATTTTGTTAACAGGTCCGACAAATTTTCTTTTTTCTCGCGGCGCGCATGGATTTTCCCGGCGATTGCCTCCGCCGCCATCTTGCCGAACTGGCCGATAAATCCGGCGATGAGGACCAGAACGATCCACTGAAGAACAGACCACGAACTGACGTATGAGAAAAAGTCCGCCATAAAATTCATATTAGGATACCATGATATAATTACTATCCCTCTCCGCGTTGCTTCGGGGATAGTTTCCAATAGCCCAAGGCTATTGGATAATTCGACTTACAAATTTTATTTCGCTGCGCTTATGAAATTTGAGTCTCATTACAACTAACTCTTCACTATAGTTCAGAGAGTCTCACTAATTTAGTTGCAAAAGTTCCTGTGGATTATCAAACAGGTAATCGGGTTTGGCCGCAGCCATTTTCTCTTTGCTGTGCCAACCCCAGGTTACACCCACTGTTTTAACTCCGGCCTGCTTTCCTTCCTTGATATCACCGGTTGTATCGCCTATATAGTAAATATCGTTCAGCGCTACTGAATATTTTTTTACGGCGTAAAGAATTTTTTCTTTCTTGCTGAACATGAAATCGGAGCCGAGAATTTCCTGAAATATTCCATTGAAATTATAGAGGCGCAGAGCTTCTTGAATGGTCGGGCTGTCGTTTGAGGAAATAACGATAAGAGCATTATTTTTTTTAAGTTCAACAAGAACTGACAGCATCGCTGTAAAAGGCTTCATTTTACTGTAATCAATCTGCGCGAGAATATCTTCGGCAGTTTTCATAAACAAGTCTAAATTAACGCCTTTCTTTTCCAGAGATTCGTAAAAATTATTATCAAAGAGCTCCAGAAATTCTTCTCTGCCGCGTGTTAACGGCTGATTTATTTTCTGGAGGCAATCGGTAACTGTCTTTTCGTAAACATCCAATGAATCAACAAGGACGCCATCAAAATCAAAAAGAAATAATTTCATGAAAGTTTTTCCCCTTTAATAATGCGGGCAATGGAGGCTCGATAGGGTTTTTTGAGGATTCCCTTTTCCGTAATAATCGCTGTAATGTATTTAGCCGGTGTTATGTCGAAAGCCGGATTATAAACTTTTGTTCCTTCCGGTGCGCTGCGAACTCCCTTGAAATGCGTTACCTCTTCACCTTTTCTTTCTTCAATAGGAATGGTCGCTCCTGTCTTTAAAGAAACATCTATTGTGGAAAGCGGCGCGGCCACGTAAAACGGAATGCGATGCGAGCAAGCCAAAACAGCCAAAGAATAGGTGCCGATTTTATTGGCCGTATCTCCATTGGCAGCAATTCTGTCTGCCCCCACAATGATCTTGTCAAGCCTGTCCTGTTGCATGAGAAATCCCGCCATATTATCCGTGATCAAAGTGAAGGGGATTTTTTCTTTTTTTAATTCCCACGCGGTAAGCCGCGCTCCCTGCAGGACAGGCCGGGTTTCGTCCACGTAAACATGCAGTTTCTTGCCCTGTTCTCTCGCCGCGCGGATGACGCCCAACGCCGTGCCGTATCCGGCCGTTGCCAGCGCGCCGGCATTGCAGTGAGTCAGAAGATTATCGCCATCGGCAAGAAGCCCGCTTCCATATTTTCCCATTTGACGGTTGATTTTTATATCTTCCGAACATGTAAGTTTTGCTTCATTGATCAGTTCTTTTATCAGATCGTTTTGACTTTTCGGCTTTGCCCGGGAAACGACATCTTTCATTCGTTCCAGCGCCCAGAAGAGGTTTCTTGCAGTCGGCCGCGCCTTCGCAATCTCGTAGCAGATAGTGAAAAACTTATTCCGGAATTTTTCCGGCGGCAAAGACGGAAGCTTCAGCGCTCCCAAAGCGGAGGCCATGGCGGCGGCGACACCGATGGCGGGAGCGCCGCGTACGGTTAAATCCTTGATGGCGGAGATTACTTCTTTATATGATTTACAGACAATATATTTTTCGGCAACAGGCAGAGCCTTCTGGTCGATTAAGACTACGGTATTGTTTTTCCAAATAATTGTTTTAATCGTCATCCGGCAAGCATTTTTTTAAGAAGTTCGTTGACCAGTTGCGGGTTGGCTTTGCCCTGAGTCGCCTTCATTACCTGACCGACGAAAAAGCCGAAAAGTTTTTCCTTTCCGCCGCGATAATCCTTAAGCTGCCCGGGATTGGCATCGATAATGGACGTGATGGTCTTGACCAGTTCGCCTTCATCTGTAATTTGCACCAGTCCTTTTTCATTAATTATTGTTTGCGGTGATTTGCCGGTCTTGTACATATCTTCAACTATTTCTTTGGCCATCTTTCCGCTGATAGCGCCTTCTTCAATCAGCCGGATCATATCGGCCAGAGATTCAGCGGCGATGGGACATTGACGAATATCGCGTTTTTCCTCATTGAGAAAACGCATCACGTCGCCCATGATCCAGTTGCTGGCTGCTTTGGGCTTCGCGCAGATTTTGACCACTTCTTCAAAATAATTCGCCAGCGCTTTGTCGGCTGTCAGCACACCGGCGTCGTAAGCGGGAATTTGATAATCCTTGACGAACCTTTCCCGTTTGACGAGCGGCAATTCGGGCAGGTCTTTCTTAACTTTTTCCACCCAGAGCTGATCAACCAGAATCGGAACTAAATCCGGATCGGGGAAATAACGATAATCGTGCGCTTCTTCCTTGCTGCGCATGGAATTGGTCGCTCCCTGCGCGTCATCCCACAAACGTGTTTCCTGAATCACCGTGCCCCCGTTTTCCACAAGGTATTGCTGGCGCTTGATTTCATATTCCAGCGCGCGCTGGACATTGCGGAAGGAATTCATATTTTTTAATTCCGTTCTGGTACCGTATTCCTTCTGGCCTCTGGGTCTGATGGATACATTGGCGTCACAGCGAAACGATCCCTCTTCCATATTGCCGTCGCAAATTTCCAGATAAACCAGAATTTCATGCAGGCGCTTGAGATATTCTGTTGCTTCTTCGGGCGAACGCATATCCGGTTCACTGACGATTTCAATCAACGGCACGCCAGTGCGGTTCAAATCAACGTAACTTACCGGATTGTGCTCATCGTGCATAAGCTTGCCGGCGTCTTCTTCCATATGAATTCTGGTGATGCCGATTTTCTTTTGCTCTCCGTTTACATCCAGCAAAATAGAACCATGCTCTGAAAGCGGATCGGCGTATTGCGATATCTGATAGCCTTTGGGCAGGTCCGGGTAAAAATAATTTTTACGGGCAAACTCGCAGGATTTATTTATTTCACAATTCGTCGCCAAAGACATTTTCATGGCGAACTCCACAACTTTCTTATTTAACACCGGCAAAACACCCGGCATGCCTAAACAAACAGGGCAGGTATGGCTGTTGGGCGCTGCCCCGAATTTGGTGGAGCAACCGCAAAATATTTTTGTGTCCGTTAACATTTGGGCGTGAACTTCCAGCCCGATGACTGTTTCAAACTCCATTATAACGCTGGTCTCCTCTTTTCAATTTTGGCGTTTCTCTCGTATGCAGAGGCTACTTGAATTAATTTGCCTTCTTCAAAATGGCTGGCCAGAAACTGCACACCTATCGGCAGGCCGCCTGTTGTAAATCCGCAGGGGACGGAGATTCCCGGTATTCCCGCCAGATTCGCCGATATGGTAAAGATATCGGAAAGGTACATCTGCAAAGGATCGTCGGTCTTCTCTCCGATTTTAAAAGCCGGTGTCGGCGTGGCGGGCGTCAGGATTACGTCACAATTCTTAAATACCTCTTCGAAGTCCCGCTTGATTAATGCCCGCGCCTGAGAAGCTTTCTTATAATAGGCGTCGTAATAACCGGCGGATAAAGCATAGGTGCCAATCATGATCCTTCTTTTTACTTCCGCGCCGAATCCCTGCATGCGCGTATTTTTGTACATATCCAAAAGATCGCGTACTTCTGACGCTCTGAAGCCGTACCTGACGCCGTCGTAACGCGCCAGATTGGAGCTGGCCTCCGCCGGAGCGATAATATAATAAGTCGCCACACAGTATTGAGTATGCGGCAATGAAATCTCCACACATTGCCCGCCGCTTTGTTCGATCACCGAGATCGCTTTTTTCATGGCGGCTGTTACTTCAGGATCAATGCCTTCAATAAAGTATTCTTTGGGAATTCCTATCCGAAAGCCTTTGATATCCAGTCCGGCAAATTGCCGGTAATCAGGGACTTCCGCGGGCACCGAAGTTGATTCTTTGGCATCATATCCGGCCAGCACGTTCATCATAATGGCGCAGTCTTCCACGTCTTTGGTGAAAGGACCGATTTGATCAAGCGATGAAGCGAAGGCAATCAGGCCAAAACGCGAAACGCGTCCGTACGTCGGTTTCAGGCCGACAACACCGCAGAGCGCTGCGGGCTGGCGAATGGAACCGCCGGTGTCGGAACCGATGGAAGCGATGCATTCATCCGCGGCAACCGCTGTTGCTGAACCGCCGCTGGAACCGCCGGGAATTCTTTCCAGATCCCAGGGATTGCGGGTGGAGCCGAACCAGGAAGTTTCCGTCGAAGAGCCCATGGCAAATTCATCCATGTTGGTTTTGCCGATAAATACTGCTCCGGCGTCTTTAAGTTTTTCCACGACGGTCGCGTTATAAGGCGGAACAAAATTATGCAATATGTGCGAACCGCATGTCGTGGTGACGCCTTTCGTGCAGACAATATCTTTTAGGGCGATGGGAATTCCGGTTAATGGTTTTACATCGCCTTTTTTAATGTTCTCGTCAGCTTTTGCCGCGGCGGCAAAAGCTTCTTCCTTCATCAGGCGAATATAGGAATGTACGCGTTCTTCCACGGCGTCAATTCGCGAAAAAACAGATTCGGTAATCTGTTTTGCCGATACGTCGCCGTTTTTAATTTTTTCCTGCAATTCGTGAATGGTTAACTGATTTAACTCCATAATTTCCTTTATAACACCTTACTATATTTTTAAAACGGCTTTGCAAAATACCCTGAAGGGTACAACGAGCTTCAGATACAAGACGCGCAAAACCTGAGGAATGAGGCGTACTTTTTTCGCACGTCGCAATGACGAAGGTTGCAGTGCAACGCAGTAGACCATGGTGCCCTTCAGGGTATGAGCTTTTTCCAAAGTCGTCAGTCGATGACTTTGGGCACCCGGAAGAACTCGCCCCGCGCATCCGGAGCGTTGGCCAGTGTTTGTTCCGTGCCGATAGAATCCAGTATCTTGTCTTCACGAAAAGCG
>DCVU01000151.1 GCA_002327415.1 Smithella sp. UBA2180 | reverse complement strand
GAGAAAATGATATCAGGGAGGTTTTAGGCATTTAATGACTGCCGCCGAATTATACGATATGTTAAAGAAGGTTCAGGAACCCAAGGGTTATTTCTTCAATAAAGATAAAGAATGGGCTCTAAATATCTTAAGTGATCTTTTAATCAATAAAGACCGATATGGTTATATGTCCTGCCCCTGCCGTCTGGCATCCGGAAATCGAGAAAAGGATACCGATATCATCTGCCCCTGTCAATACCGGCCGGAAGATATCAAGGAATACGGCAGTTGTTACTGTAATTTATATGTTTCTCCCGAATGGAATGAAGGAAAAGTTGGACATCAATACGTTCCGGAAAGAAGGCCAGCGGGCAAAAATAGTTTTTAAAAGACATTTGATTTCATTTATTATTTAACGCATATATTCCGTATAAAAATATTATTATTTTACTTGATTTCTCAAAATTAATAATTATATTCAGTTAACATTAAACATTTGACTTGGAAAAATCTGAAGAACAAGGAGTTTTCTCCATGATTAATCTATATACCTGCAAGAAAAAGAATACTCTCATTGGTGAAATATGCACCGATACAACTTGCGAATGGCGTCTGAAAAACGAATCCTTCCTGAACTGCACATGGGTTGCCTGCAATTATGGACCGTTTACTTTGGAAGAAGTTGGAGACATGATGGGGGTAACCCGCGAAAGAATCCGGCAAATAGAGGCCAAGGCCTTAAAAAAGCTCCAGCATAAAAAAAGAAGAGACCAGCTTAAAGACTTTGCCACACAGGGAAACGATTGGGATAATTTGTAAATTTAATGAGCCTTGATTTTTATCCTAAAGGGCACTGCGCCGAAATGTAGTGTCCGAAAAAATCTTATAACGAATTATCCCACTTCACTACGCTCGCTTTAAGGAAATCCTACATTGTCATTATCCATAATCGCTTAGCATTAGGGATAATTCAACTTACCAATTCCGATGCGCCTATAGTGACCTTTAGGTTATTCACTGCGTTCGTAAAAATTTTGTTCACTATCACCATTCGCTTTGCTCAGGGGATAATTCGACCTGCAAGTTTCAGCGCACTTCGTTTCTGAAACTTGGGTCTCATTATTTTTTCTTGCGGGTTTTTTCCTGAGATACTACTTCTTGCATCTGAATTTTGCGTTCATCACGGGCAAAAAGCAATGCGCATATCGAGGATTCTATATTTATTGCGGCCATTTTATCCATGCGTGGCACAATAGAACAAATATTTCTTAATTCTTCTAAAGCCTTAACTGAACGTTTAGCCAATGTTTCGGCCATATTTTCCGCCACCTTCATAAACTCTTCCGGCGGCGCAACTTTATTCACTAATCCTATTTTTAAGGCTTCATTAGCTCCTATAGGCTCTCCCAGCATTACTATTTCTTTGGCTTTTGTTATACCGACAATCTGACTTAAAGGATAGAAAAACGGATTAAATCCAAATTTTAATTCGGGATGACAAAAGATCGCGCTTTCAGAGGCAACAACAAGATCACAAATAGTAACAAGGTTAAATCCTCCGCCTAAAGCAATACCGCCTACAGCCGCTATTACCGGTTTCTTGTAGGAATAAATCTTTTTCAAATACTTCATCATTGATTCAAGAAATTCATCACCTTCTTCATTAGGCAGGTTAGACATTTCTTTTATGTCCATACCGGCTGAAAAAACATATTCTCCTCCGGTAAGCACTATCGCTTTGACCTCCGAATCACTCTCCAGATCAACAAAAACCTTATACAATTCCTGCCTCATCGTTTTAGAAATCGCGTTCATCTCGTGAGGGCGGTTTAATTTAACGACAGCGTATCCTTTTTTCTTTTCAACAATTATTGTTTGATACGTCATTTTTTATTATTCACCATTATTCGCAATTCTTTACCGGTTTTAAAAAATGGCACTTTTCTTTCTTCTAATTTTACTTCAGTACCGGATTTCGGATTTCGGCCCAGGCGTGGTTTTCTTTCCCTGACTGTAAAACTACCGAATCCTCTTAATTCAATACGTTCTCCGCGCTTTATCGCATCAATCATCGAATCAAATATTATGTTTACGACGCAAGTTACATCCTGAAGGGAATAAGATTTCAACTCTTCCTGTAATTTTTTAATTAAATCGTTTTTGGTCATAATAACTTTTCCCTTTATCTTGCAGGATAATATATGTAACTTAAACCGGTGGTGCTTTCTATCTTCTCTTTAATAGAACTGCTTATCTTGCTTGCCGCGTTTTCCAGAAAATAATCAAAAACGGAAAATCGTTTTTTGCCAGGGTAAACCAATTCATATTCGCCGTTTTTCCCCGCCATCTTGCTCGCCAGTTTTGCCGCGAATGTCATATCACCCAGATAATCAACCAATCCCAGTTCTTTCGCCCTGCGGCCGGAGAATACACGGCCATCGGCAATTTCGATAACCTTTTCCCGGGAAAGTTTCCGATCTTTGATAATCACGTCCATAAACTGATTGTAAATATCATCCACCAGATCCTGGACAATCACTTTTTCCTCGGGAGTCATCTCCCTCACCGGAGATCCGATATCCTTATATTTGCCGCTTTTAACCACCGAAGATTTTACTCCAACTTTTTTAAGCAGTCCTTCGAAATTGGCAAACTGCATAATTGCTGAAATACTACCTGTAATAGTGCCGGGGTTAGCTACAATTTTATCCGCGGAGCAGGCCACAAGCAAGCCACCGGATGCGGCAATTGAACCCATAGAGGCAACAATCTTTTTCTTTTTCTTGAGTTCAATTACAGCATCGTAAATTTCTTGAGAGGCAGCCACACCCCCGCCTGGAGAATCAACCCGTAATATTACGGCAACGATAGAATCATCCTTGGCAAAATCGTCCAATTGCTCGGTTATGGACATGGAATCCGTAATTACACCGTCGACACAAACAACACCTATTTTATCTTTCAAAGAAAAATTTTTATTTTTGCCTGAATATAAACCAGCTTTATAGAAAAAAAAGTATGACAAGACTCCCATAATAAGAAGTATGAGCATTCCAAACATTACGGGATGTTTTCTCATTCTTTATTCACCTTTTTGTGAGTTGTTAATTTTTATGTCTGCCAACACCTGACCAAGATTAGATCCTATATTTTCTGTATTGTTAATATATTGATTGGATGTCGAGGTTGGCGTTGGCGCCGGAACCGGAGCTTCCAGTTCTTTGATACTTAGTCTGATTTTTTTGGATTTAGGATCAATACTCTTGACTACTGCAGATACAGTATCTCCTATGGAATAAAGTTCGGAAGAAGTCTTTACTCGCTTTTGGCTTATTTCGGAAATATGGACAAGACCTTCGATTCCTTCTTCAATTTCCATAAAAATTCCAAAATCTGTAAAGTTAGTTATTTTACCTGTTACAACGCTGCCCAGTGCATATCTCTGGGATAAATCATCCCAGGGATTTTTTTCAATTTGTTTTACACCCAGAGAAAATTTTTCGTTCTCTACATCTACATTCAGTACTATAGCATCAACTTCCTGACCCTTTTTGAAAAATTCAGAGGGGTGAGTCACCCTATGCTTCCATGAAATATCTGATACATGGATTAATCCGTCAATTTTCTCTTCAATGCCTACAAAAACTCCAAAATTAGTAATATTCCGGACAATGCCCTTAACAATGGTTCCGACTGGATATTTATCTTTCAGTTTTTCCCATGGATTTGGCGTTGTTTGTTTTAAACTTAAAGAAACTCTCTTGCTTTCCGGATTTACCTCCAAAACCATGACCTTTATTGTTTCATCTATACTTAATACTTTCGACGGATGTTTTATTTCTCTCGTCCAGTACATTTCTGATATATGGACCAATCCCTCGACTCCCGATTCCAGTTCCACAAAAACACCATAGTCAGTCAAATTTACAACTTTGCCTTCGGCAATAGAACCTACCGGATATTTTTCTATGATTCTTTCCCATGGATTATCCATCAACTGTTTGAGACCTAAAGAAACCCTCTCTTTCTCAGGGTCAAAGGAAAGAACTTTGGTTTTAATCTTTTCACCCTTATGGAAATTTTCCGAAGGCTTGGCAATTCTGCCCCAGGAAATATCCGTTACATGAAGCAATCCGTCAATGCCTCCCAAATCAATAAAGACACCATAATCAGTGATATTTTTAATCACACCTTCTACAATGTTACCTTCTTGAATAGATTTTAAAATATCTTTCTTTTCCACTTCTCTTTCTAAAGCCACAATCGAACGACGAGACAAAACTATATTATTGCGTTTTCGGTCATATTTTAACACATGGAAATCCAGGGTTTGTCCGACGAATTTATCTAAATCCTTAACTGGACGGACATCTATCTGAGAACCGGGAAGGAAGGCTATAATCCCAATATCAACGGAAAGGCCGCCTTTAACTTTTTCAACAACGACACCTTCAATTAGAATATTATTTTCGCAGGCATTCTTAATGTCTTCCCAAATTTTTAATTTTGATGCCTTGTCTTTTGATAAAACCAACGTGCCTTCTGAATCTCTCTTATCAATAAATACATCTATTTCATCGCCAACTGAAATATTGATATTTCCTTGTGCGTCTTTCAGCTCTATGGCGGGAATGTAACCTTCAGTTTTCCAACCAACGTCAACCATCACCCTGTCGTCTTTAATCTGTACAACTTTACCTCTGGCGATATCGCCATATTGCAGTTGGTTAAGACTTTGTTCGAAAAGAGCTTTAAAGTCCATTCCGTCTTCTTTGGGTTGAGATGATTGAGTTTTGGTTGAAGCGTGCGCGTCAACTTCCTTTTCTTTTGTTAAGTTCATGTTGTTATTGTTAACCATTAAACCAATACCCCCCTGTTTTTTATGAAACTCTTTTAAGTTTTAATATTTAACACACTGAATATTAAATATCAACATAAAATCAAGCATATTTTATAATGCTTTTTTCATCTTATTTTATCGAAATATAAGAGATAATTTTATCTACAACACCTTCAACAGTCAGATTATCCGAATCAATTGTTACAGCATCATCAGGAGCTTTTAAAGGTGCTATTTCCCTTTGCTTATCTTGTTTATCTCTTGCCAGCATGTCTTTTTGAATTGATTGATATTCAACTGAGACACATTTGTCCAAAAGTTCTTTGTAGCGCCTCTTTATTCTTTCGTCTAATTGGGCATCAAGATAAAATTTATAATCAGCATGCGGAAAAACTACCGAACCCATATCTCTGCCTTCCGCAACAATACCACCTTGTGCGCCTGTTTCTCTTTGCAGATTAAGTAATTTTTCACGCACCACGATAAAAGTAGATATTTTAGAAGCAGCCATACTCACTTCTTCTGTACGAATTTTTTCCTCGACATTTTTTCCGTCCACAAACACTTTCATCTGACCGTCAATATTTTTAAGGACCACGTCTGTAGTGGAACAGAGATTAGTTAAGGCGGAAACATCTTCCAAAGATATTTTCAATTTTAGCGCTTTGTAAGCCAGAGCCCGATAAAGAGCTCCCGTATCAAGATAAATATAATTCATATTTTTTGCCAGAATTCTGCTTACCGTGCTTTTGCCGGCACCTGCCGGTCCATCGATAGTTATGATAAGCTTCTTACCCATAAAAAAACAATCCTCCACCAATGTTTAAAATCTATCATGAAATGAAAACTTGTCTAAAAATTATAAAGAAGGTAATATAGCCAAAATCAGAATACATATTTAAAATTGCTTATGCGTAAATTTATTCAAAATCAACATATTTGTTTTGCAGTTGTCCTTTTTATCATATTGTTCCGGGTAAGTCCTTGTCTTGCCGAATTCACTACTGAAGATGAAAGAAAAGTGGGCAAGGAATTTTATGATAAGATGAATGAACATAAACTTATCTATAAAAATAAAGACCTCAACGATTACATAACGAAAATCGGCAATCTCATTCTGGCACAAACGCAAAAGTCTCCCTTTGAGTTTCGCTTTTCCATCGTGGACAGCGATGCAATAAACGCGTTTGCCACACCCGGCGGTTACATCTACATAAATAAAGGGCTAATATTAGTCTCGGAAAATGAAGCTGAATTGGCCGGTGTCATGGCGCACGAAATCGGCCATGCCATTGGTCGTCACGTGGCCAGCATTATTGAAAAATCACAAAAATTAAATATTGCCACATTAGCCGCGATTATCGCCGGTGCTTTTCTTGGAGGCGGCGGTGAGGCCACTGCGGCGATTGCCGCTTTTTCTGTCGCCGGTTCCAGCAGCCTGACGTTAAAATTTATGCGCGAACATGAAGAAGAAGCAGACCGGCTAGGCATAAGCTATCTTGTTAGCGCCGGTTATTATCCCGCAGCGATGGTTGACTTTCTCAAAATAATGAAACAGTATGAGTTTCTTTCTAAAACCATGCCCTCTTACCTGCAGACACATCCGGGAACCGATGATCGTATTTTTTATTTGGATAGCCTGATTTTAACGCAATATCACCAAAGAGGATTAAAAAACATTATTGGCAATCTCAGCAGAATGCAGTCTCTCATACCTTTGGATCAATCTGATCTGAACAAAAAATACAACGAACTGGCAAAGTCTTTAAAGAAAACTCCTGATAATGTTGATCTGCTCTATAATCTTGCTATAATTGAAGATCAGATGGGACAAACCAGCTCCGCCCTCAAACATTATCAGAAAGCGTTGAGTTTATCACCACAGGATGAAGATGTTTTAAAAAATATCGGTCTAATTTATCTGAAAACTGGAGAAGCTAATCTCGCGCAGGACTATCTCCTCCGGGCATCGAATTTAAATACCGATAAAGATGAAATTACTTTGGCACTCGGCAAAGCTTATTTTGCTTCCGGCAAATATCAAAACGCGCTTAATTGTTACCTGAAGCTGAAAGATAAAGTGCTCGATAATGAAGACATAAATTATTTTATTGCCATGACCTACGGTAAACTTAATAATCAAGGCGAGTCACATTACTATTTCGGTTTATATTTCAAAAAAGCGAAGAAGAAGGAAAGTTCTCTGTTTCATTTTAGAGAAGCGCTCAATTATTTTCCGGAGGGTTCGGAAAGAAAAGCTGCCATTAATCAGGCGATCAAAGATGTGGAAAGCGCCAAAAAGCAGCGGCCACCAATGGGAATGGAAAAGCCAAAGCGTTGATACAATAAATATTACAATTGTATAGACTTGACATTATTGAATTCCTGTATATTCTATAAAAAAATTAATTAAGGATAACAACAAATGCCTATTTACGAATTCCGATGTAAAAAATGCAAAAAGATATTTGAAAGTTTGATTTTTTCACCGGCGGAAGAAAAAGGCCTTTCCTGCCCTAAATGCGGAGCAAAAAAACCTCAAAAAGTGATGTCCGTATTTGCCGGCGGAAAATCAAATTGTTCATCGTGTTCATCTACCTCCTGCTCTCCCGGATGTTCTTGTCATTAATTGAAAGATTCAATAGTGGATCAAATAGATAATGCAAATAGTCAACTATCGGGTAATTCTTATTTGTCACTTCCTTTCAAACAGAAATCATTACTGACCAAAATGATATGATGCCGGCAATCATTATGTTGCCATTGGCAATGTACAGGGGGCGAGCGGTCGAAAGCGTTGGGTTACGTTTACATAGCTAACAGTCTATTGTCCGGCAAGTATTCTGCTCTGGATCCAGTAGGGCGTGATCTCATTAATGGCTTTCGTTCCCCAATTGTGATTCACATATCTCATTATGTCCAGAAGGATCTTTCCCAAAATACCTCGAATTCCCTTTGAAAAAATTAGATTTAAATGCTAGAAGCAGATAAATTCTGAGTAGGTTCACCCAAATTTACTCTTTGACAAAGTACCGCCTCGGTGGTTTGAGCCACTAACTAATAATTTAATATAGGATATTAAGTATGTCGAAAGTCACAATATTACACTTGTCGGACTTACATATTGATTCAGAATCAGATAATCTTGCAAAAAAACTCATAAAAGATGTTGAGTTATTACAAGATAACTATCACCACTTGCAAGGTAATTCAGGTGCGCCCAAGATTGAAAAAATTGATGTTATCGCTGTAACAGGAGATATAGCGAATAAACCTTCAACAAACAATTATAATGCCGCTATAAAATTTCTGAACACACTGTCTGAGAAATTAAAAACAGAGAAGAGCAATATAGTATTGGTACCCGGCAATCATGATGTTTCTTGGGAAAGTAGAGATTTCACAGGTAGATTTTCTCATTATGGAGATTTTATTCGTAACTTTTATGATAGTGAGAATAAACTTCTACTTAATACGGCAGCAGAACGTCATGATTCTCTCTATCCTCTTACAATCAACGAACAGAAAATTCTTTTTATTGGTTTGAATTCAGCTGTTAATGTGTCTAAGAACAAGCCAAATAAGGGCGGCGAGTTAAAGGTAGCTGATCTACAAAAGATAAAAGAAGATGTCAATAAAAAATATAAAGAATATACACGAAGAATTGCTCTATTTCATCATAGCTGTTTTAGACAAAAAGACGATCATGACGCCATTGAAAACTGGTCATCAATCAAGAAAGATATTGAGGACCTAGGAATTGAAATGATCTTGCACGGACATTTACACAGGGGGGATATGGAGCAATGGATAACATTAAAAGAAGAAAGAAAATTTCTTATTACTTCAACAGGGTCTTGCAAAACGGGCGGTCTAAAAGAAAGCAACGCTGATTTATACCAATATCAAATCATTGTCCTTGATGGTAATGAAAAAGTCTATTTATACAGACGCCGCTTTGACAGAAAAGATATATCAAATAAATGGGATGGTGAATGGGTGGCGGATAGTGATAAGGAAGGCAGATGGTGTTATTCAATTACACCAGGCACACCAGGAAAACAGTGGGAAATTGATGCTCCACCATATGACATAAAAAAATTCTTATTTGGAAATACAATTCCTCAAAATATTATGTTAAGTTATCATTGTTCCCAAAGTTCCCCTGAGGAAGAACCAACGTTTGCAACCCTGATCAATCTTCTAAGTAAACACAATGTCACATTTACTACGCATCAAGCACCGGGCAAAGAGCCGGGTGAAGGTTTTGATTTTTCTAAAGACGAAAAAATCGATCAAAATATAAAGGAGTATCTTAAACATTCACATATATTTTGTATCGATTCAGGAGGCTATAACTGTTACACCCAAGCCATGTTGCAAATGGTTCTCAAGCAGAGGATGAAAAATATAGGGGTAAGCTTTGCTTGGCTTCCAGGCATGAAAGAAAAGGCCCATAATCTTAATAAACAAGTTGAATTTCAACAAGTTTTAATCGACGGAATATACGGATACTCTGCATACGAAGACGGAACGAAAAAGGATATAGGCGTCATAGTTCGATGTCCACATCCGGAGAGAGAGAAGGGGGATGGGATCATTTTTATTGCCGGTGGAATTCACAAACCGGCCACAATTGCGGCCATAGAGATAATCAATGATTCTTATAAATTGAATGATTTATTATCCAAAGTAGGTAAAAACATTTCCAATATTGAATATTTCGAGATTGTTTTTGATATTACAACCCATGAGGAAAAAACGAATTTAGACGAAATACAAGTTCTCCATTTTAGGTCGCTTGACGAAAGTTTCACTGGATCGCTCAATTCGGAAATGAGTTGGAACACTTTTTCTTCACTTGTTAAGATGAGAGATTTTCTAACTGAAAAGAAATCTGATAAAAATATCATCTCTGAGAAGATTAGCCAACTTCAGTTACAGAGCGTTCACATGGATCTTACAAGTAAATGCCCTTATCATTGTTCCCACTGTATTGAAGGCGACTTAAAAAAGAAAGAAGCAGAATTCAAATTTGATGACATATTGACTATACTTTATGAACTTAAAGAATTTGGTGTCAAAGATATCAGGCTTTATGGGGGCGAACCGATGGCACATCCTGATTTTCATAAGGTATTAATTGCGGCGGCAGGCATGGGGTTCCATCTGCGTCTAGTTTCTAATGGCTATTATTTACATGATCAACAAAAATTTGATGCCATTGTAAAAGTAGCCGATTATATTGATTGCCGTTTTTCAATTGATGCCGCTAATGAAAAAACTTATTCTGAAATTCACGGAATAAGAAAAGGCATAGATGATGGAACATGTGAAGAAAACAAAGCGACGCTTGGATTTATTACTAATCGTTTTAAGGAACTTGCAAATCAAAACGTCTATTGTGAGTATTCTTTTCTTGTTGGAGAAAAGAACTATAATCAGCTAAAGAATGCGTTTGAGAAAGCCACGGAAATCGGTGCACGTGTCTTCCACATACGCCCCATGACCGATAAAAGTGCTACAGAAATATCATTGAATACTGAGCAACGTACATCGATTAAAGCACAAATCAAAGAAATGAAAAATCATGATAAAATAAAAATCATATGTCCAGAATGGTTTGTGGACTATCTTGAGACTGATATCTTAAAACAAGAGAAACCCCAAGACCTCTTATGTTATTCATCTCTCTACCGAGTGGTTATATCACCGATCGATGAAGGTAAGATCATCCTTTGCGCATATCGTCGCTCAGATCCTAAATTTCAGATTGACCTGGACCTAAAAAGTGGCGGATTGAGGCAATTCCTTACAAATCCGGAAAGACTAAAATGTTGTGGCAAACTATATTTCGAAAAAGGAATTAAACCAGCCGAAGATTGCAAAAACATCATGTGTAATCGTTATGACGATAACATCAACGTTTATAAGGCTCTGAGGGGTTAAAAAATTGCCACTTGCTTCTACAGAAAATATCTTGCCATCGAGCATCTGGGTCACAGGACTGCATTCCCATTTCGTAAAAACAAATGAATCTTCAGAAATAGGTTTCCCGAAATACCCCGATGAATATTTTGACAATTATGCTTCACAGGCTTTTTTAATGGCAAAAGAAGCGGGCCTTTCCGCATGGGGGATAACAGACTATAATTTTGATCCTGTGAGATGGGTAAAATCCATATATCCCAAAAAGGAACTTATGGAGTGTGCACAACTTTGGGAACGAATGGCGCTGAAAAGCGCTGAGCGATTCACGACTGAAAACTTTCTTGCATTATCAGGCTTTGAATACGGAAAGAGCATAAATTATTATGATCTTTCATCACAAGATAAGATCGAGTTTAAAGACAGAAAAAATTACAAGGGGCACATTGATGGATTTGGAGATATTGTAGTATATAATGCGCCCTATATTGCCCCTCTCCAGGGTGAACATGATATTAAGAACACTTTGGAACTTCATGAAGTTTATCAATATATCCATAAAGCACCGTCAGGAATGGGCATATTTGCACATCCAAAAGAGTGGCCGGAAGGAAAAGGTGATAATTTCAACAGGCTTGAATTATACGCAGATGCTATTGAATCAATGGTTGGTTTGGAGATATGGAATGGCGCCTCTTACGCACGTCATCAATTTTTCTTCTTGAATGAATTTATTCTAGCCCTGCAAAAGGGCTGGAAGGTTGGAGCGATGTATAACCCTGATAACTGTTGGCCGAACTGGGGAAGTATCTCTTATGGAGAATTTCCACTTGGCTTCACAATAGTTATACCGCCTGATTCAAAATCATCGAACAACAAACTAAATAAGAAAAATTTATTTTCTCAGATACGAAAGAGAAGATTTTATGGATCCTTTTCCCCGAAACTTTACCTTGGAATTTTAACCGAAGACGGCGATTCGATGGGCGATACGTTATCAATATCAAGTCCAAAACATTTATTCATCCAGGCTTCGGGCATTGAGGTTGAAGAAGTGCGTATTTATCAAGGTGTTTCCGGAAACACTAACATAAAAGAAATGACATACAGGTATAAGCCTGATACTGTTCTTGAATATCGAATCTCTCCTCCTTCTAAAGGGCAAACCGCTTTCTGCTTTGTTGAACTAATAGATAGGAATCGAAGATTTGTTGCACACAGCAGCCCTTTGTGGGTTATCCGCAAATAGCGTGGTTTTAAAACGGATCAACATCATTCTTCCATTCCTTCCCTACCTCCGGAAACTTTTCGAGTTTATCCTTTAATAAATTTTTTATATTAAGATATTCTTCTTTAGTCGTTGCCTCCAGCATCACCACAAGCGCAGGAATATTCGATGAAGCGCGGATCAACCCCCATCCGTCGCCGAAATTTACTCTCGCACCGTTGATGTCGTTGACGTTTTTCTCGCCATATTCTTTCTTGAATTCCTCAACCAGCCTATCAACTACGGTATACTTTTTATCATCAGGGCAGTGGACCTGCATATTAGGCGAACTTAGATATTGTCTAATCGTTTTCATAAGCACAGAAAAGGGTTGTGCCTGATTTGACAAATACTCGGCGAGCCTTAACCCAGCATAAAGCCCATCGTCAAAAGCATAATAGTTGTCTACAACAAAAATATGCCCACTCTGTTCGCCGCCAAGGTCAGCTTTTTCTTCATAAACTTTTCGTTTGATATAAGAATGACCAGTCTTCCACATTATAGGAATTCCGCCTCTCTCCTCGATATCTTCAATCAAAGCTCTTGTGCACTTGACGTCAAAGACTATCTTTGCATTCTTTTTCTTCTCCAAAATCTGCCTGGCAAGAAAAATAAGAACTCGATCTGCGGTTACAATATTTCCTTTTTCATCTAAAACTCCGAGTCGGTCACCGTCACCATCAAATGCCATTCCGATATCGGCTTTGCTTTCAATAGTTTTATTTCTAAGCATTTCCAAAGTATCAATTTCTGCCGGATCAGGAAAGTGATTCGGGAAACTGGGATCGAGCTCACAGAATACCTCGACCACGTCAAAACCTGCAGCGCGAAATAATGCTGGAGCAAAAAGACCAGCAGTACCATTACCGGCATCAATAACTATCTTAAGCCTACGGCCGGGCTTCACTCGCCATTTAAGGGCGGAAATATACGCTTCCTTGATTTGGTCGAATTTGAATGTTGTCCCATGTCCCACGTTAAAATCTTCTTTGACAGCGATTTCATAAATTTTCTGAATATCGTTGCTAAGAAGTGTAGAGGATAAACCGTTTGCCAATTTGAAGCCACTCCAGCCATCTGGATTGTGACTTCCTGTTATCATGATGCCAGCAGTAATTCCCAATAGATATTGAGAAAAATATAAGATAGGCGAAGTGACCATTCCGATGTCCACGCTCGTACATCCGACAGCGTTCAAACCCTTCACGATAGCATCTCTAAAATCAGGTGAACACTTTCTGCTATCGTAACCTACTATGGCCATGGCATATTTGTTCACTCGTTGTATATATGTTCCAAAAGCTTTAGCTATTAATTCTACGGATTGAGGATTTAATTCTTCATTGTTTACCCGTCCGCGTATGTCATATTCCCGAAACATCGTCTTTTTCACGATTCTGCAAACTCCACACAATTAAAATTTCATTACTTGTCTTTCACCATTCATATTAAGGCACAATACATTGCCACGCAAGTTATACCCTTCCTTTATTAAATAAAACCGTTTTTCCTTCTTATCGGTCGAACTGAAAATTATAAAAGGGTCGCCTTTTTCATCAATTTTGACATGGACAACCTCTCCTCTGCTTTCAGCCAAACGATTGTGAGAAATTTCATTTTCAAGTGCTTCAGAAGTGATTCCAAAATAATCCGGACCTAATCTCTCAAGTATCTCAGATTCCCTTGGTCCATTTTTGTTACCTAAATAAGACATCTTCCTTATTAACTCCTTTTAGATTTTTATAATATATTATTATAAAGGTAGCATAAAGAAAAAGCAATATTGTGTCAATGGCAAATATCTTTTAAATTTTACCCAACATAGCAAATATCTTTGTGAATGAATGAAAAAAATAAATAACATAGCCCATGTTTACCGACCAAGACTTCTTAATTCACTGTTGCACCTTTCGAATAGTAATTTACAAAGTCAAGACTTTTAAAAATTATTTGTTAGTAAGATAGTTCTTTAAGATAATAAAAACCCCCTCAATCCATGCAAGCCTTGAGGGGGCATGTAACAAACAGATCATGTGTTTGTCGTAGCGGTTATATCTATTTTGCCATTTCTTGTTCTCTATATTTTTTTTACACTCGTTAAGAAACCATGGTCTTCACTGCTTCAATAACAGGGCTGGTGAACAGAGCCATCAAAACTGCATACAGCGCAAATACTCCGACCACTTCACTTACATATATTTT
>DCVU01000149.1 GCA_002327415.1 Smithella sp. UBA2180 | reverse complement strand
TCCAGCTGAGCTACGGGCGCTTATTATTCAAACCTTCCGCAAAAATGGGGTGAGTGAAGGGGTTCGAACCCTCGACCTCCGGGGCCACAACCCGGCACTCTAACCAGCTGAGCTACACCCACCATTTTTCGCTTTGGTGCGCCTGGAGGGATTCGAACTCTCGGCCCACGGATTAGAAGTCCGTTGCTCTATCCAACTGAGCTACAGGCGCATTTTTTAACCATGTGCCAAAAAGATTTAGCGTCTTATCGTCTCTGCCTTCTTTTGTCAAGACCTAATACCATTGAAATTTTAACTATTGTTATTTAACATACCCGGCTATGCCGTCAAACCGGTATATTTTTTTACTAATTTTTCCTCCCTGGATGTCCGTTGAGTAAAAATAGTGACCCGTTTTCAAATTATACCAGCGGTATAGCTCTCTGGTATTGGTCAGCCTCGATGTAGCAATGTTGCCTATTGCGCCTTCATATATATACCCCCGCAGGTCTTTGCCTCCTCCCACGGAATTATAATGGTAGAAATGACTTTGTTTTTGCGGATTGTACCAACGATAGAAACAAGCCGTTCCCGGAGTGTCCGGCTTAAATAAGCGGAAGGCTATTCCTTCTTTCACATATCTATTCTGAATCAATCTTTTTGTTTCCGATTGAGGATCAGCCGTAAACAAATAATCCGTCCCGTTGTAATATCTGTAAATATCCACCACCTTCAATATATTCTCAGAAAGCACTTCCGCGAAAACTTCCACTAACGCTTCACCGCTATTGGTGGTAAACACAATATCATCCACGTAATAGCCCGGAACCGCTTGTCCCGCATTGAAAGAAACGTTGAGATAATTGGTTTGTCTAGTCGTCGCGCCGGAATTGGGCACAATTTTTATGCTTCCTTCAGGAAAATAAGCCGTGCTTCCTCCCAGTATTTTCACGCCTTCAAATACCAGACGACTATCTTTGCTGACTAGCGTAAAAACATGCTGGCCATTGGCAAGACCTTCCGCCACCAGCAGCTCTCCCTTTTTTTCTTTCAGGTCTTTAAGCAACTCAACATTTTCAACCGAATTTTTATCAATGGACATGGATATATTGACTTCATCTTCCTGATAAATTCCTAAATACAGAATTATCCCCGTTCCGCTGAAATTAACCTTGACAAAGTTCTCGCCTTCGGCACCCGCAGGATAGCCATTGCTTTCCATCCATTTGCCCATTAATTCAATTTTCTCTTTTAAATTTAATGGAACGTTATAGACGCCGCTTCCCCGTGTTTCTTCATTGACAAATGATATATATCTGCCCTGGTGAAAATCATCAGGAAAATCTTCTTTTGCATGTTTTCTAGCCACCACCGACCACGTCAACATTTCTTTACCGCTGTTGCTCACCATTATTTTTTTGGAAACGGTTTTCCCCTGCAGGATGCTTCCCATGTCCAGTCGTAAAGGATTTAGATTAATTGAAGGATTTTTTTGAGTATAACCTATTGTAAACGTAGCAAAGACTGTTTTCTGACCATCTGAAGAATTGATTTCTATTGCTGCTTTATGCGTGCCCACCTGAAATTCTTTGCGGCAGATAAGCTTTTCACTTCCGGATTCAAGTTTCATTTCCACATAGCTGGATGTACTTTTTTGTTTGTCCTCTGATTCTTTAGGCAGCAACCGAATTCCGACTTGTATGGAACCGGAATTATTTTTTAATGCGCCTGATAATTTACGGTTTTCTAATTTTTTCCAGCCACTGGAGCCGTCTGTTGACCAATCAATAACATCGGCACTTATACTTTTTAACGTAAAAACTCCTTCGCTTGACTTATCCGTGGTAATCGTTCCTAAATTAATCTCCTGCGGGGTTATCGTCAATATCTGTTGTTTGGACTGTTTTTCATCCTTTTCCAACGATTTTTGAATGTTTTGCTTAATAACAAGCTGATTCTTTTTTTGACTCAAGCTGTCTTGAGCGAAGACTTCCAATGGATAAACAATCAGTGCGACAATTACAAAGATAAAATAATTTCTTACTTTCAATATAACTACTCCTGAAAAAACATAGTTGTGTTCCTAACCCAAAGCTTTGAATTAAGCAACTATTTTAAAACTTTTAACAGGAAATATCATCAGGTTTAAATTTTAAGATGATAACATCCGATAGCTCTGTTTTCATAATAAAAACATACTATCATTTTTAAAAGACTTGACATACCCGGCAAACAAGATATAGCTTTCCCCCGATTTTTCGTAAAGACCACATCCACCAAAACGGAGCTTACCGATTGCGCTCCGGATAAAACAATTATGAATTACGATATTTTAAAATACTGGATTGCGCTAAAATCTATCACAGGGGTTGGTAATATTACTTTCCCGGTATTAGTGGATAAGTTTGGCTCCCTACCTGCTATTTTCGCCGCACCGGTTTCAAAATTAAGAGAAATCCCGGGGATTTCCAAAAATACCACCACAGCCATTGCCGGTTTTAAAGGCTGGGATAAAGTTAAAGAAGAACTTGAACTTCTGGATAAAAATAAAATAAATTTAATTACTTACCAAGATGAACTTTATCCTTCAAAACTCACTAATATTTATGATCGTCCTCCCTTAATATATGTTCGCGGCAATTTGAATAAAGATGACATAAATATTGCCATAGTCGGCTCCCGGCTGGCCAGCACCTATGGTAAATACACGACGGAAAGAATCAGCCGTGAACTTGCCCGCAAAGGGTTAACAATAGTCAGCGGCATGGCCCGTGGCATTGATTCCACAGCACACCGAGGAGCGATAACCGCACATGGCAGGACTATCGCCGTTCTGGGTAGCGGATTGGACGTTATTTATCCGCCGGAAAATAAAAAATTATTTGATGATATTATTCAAAATGGTGCGGTTATCTCTGAATTTCCACCAGGCACACCGCCACGCGCAGCCAATTTCCCGACACGCAATCGTATAATCAGCGGCATGTCCTATGGCGTAGTAATAGTAGAAGCCGGAGAAAAAAGCGGTTCTCTTATTACAGCAAGACTTGCGCTGGAACAGGGACGGGAAGTTTTTGCAATACCCGGAAGTATTGATTCCGCAGGTTCGCGCGGAACAAATAAATTGATTAAGCAGGGCGCAATATTAATTGAAAACATCGATGATATCCTGGAAGAAATCATGCCGCAGATTGAAATTAAAGCATCGTTGAAAACGCCCCGTGTTTCAAGCTCCGAAAAAATCGAGAAAGGAAACCATGAAATATTAAATGAAGTTGAGCAAAAAATATTTGATTCTGTCTCCAAAGGCCGCATTCATATTGATGAACTGATTTCTTCTACCGGTTTGTCATCTGCCGGCATTTTGAGCGAATTGACAAAAATGGAATTGCAAGGAATCGTCGAGCAGCATCCTGGAAAATTTTTCTCTCTGAAGAAATAATTAATTATGTTGTCATTGAAATAATAAAATTTATCTTTACAAAATGTTTTCTTCCATTTATAGGGGCATTTCATTTCTTAGAAAAAAGGGCGTTTATGGCTAATTCTTTGGTTATTGTGGAATCTCCCACAAAAGTTAAAACTATTAAAAAGTTTCTAGGAGTCGATTTCAATGCCGTGGCTTCGATGGGACATGTAAAAGACTTGCCGAAAAGCACGCTGGGTATTGATCTGGAAAAAGATTTCGAACCAACTTATAATGTAATCGAAACAAAAAAGAAAACCATCGATGATCTGAAAAAAGCGGCGAAAGACGTGGAAAATATTTATCTGGCCCCCGACCCCGACCGTGAAGGAGAAGCAATTGCCTGGCATATAGCGGAAATTATCAATGCTAAAAACAAAAATATTTATCGCGTTCTATTTAACGACTTGACCCAAAAAACTGTAACGGAAGCCATCAAGCATCCCCTGCAACTTGATTTCAACAAATATGAGGCGCAGCAAACAAGGCGTATTCTCGATCGTCTGGTCGGCTATCAGATAAGCCCTGTTTTGTGGGACAAGGTCAAGAGAGGCCTGAGTGCGGGACGAGTACAGTCCGTCGCCGTACGCATGATTTGCGACCGTGAAGAAGAGATAAATAAATTCGTGCCCGAAGAATACTGGAATCTGGTGGCGCAATTCGAAGGCGGTAATCCGCCTCCCTTCGAAGCTAAACTGATTAAGGTAGACGGTAAAAAAGCCAAAGTGGCCAACTGCGAACAGGCCGCGAAGCTCGCTGATAAAATCAAAAAAGCCGATTTCATCGTTGAAAAACTGGAGAAGAAAGAACTTAAACGAACGGCGCCGCCGCCCTTCACGACCAGTAAGTTACAGCAGGAAGCCTCCCGCTGGCTTAGATTCACAGCTAAAAAAACCATGAGCGTTGCGCAAAAGCTTTACGAAGGAATAGAACTGGGCAAAGAAGGTTCCGTCGGTCTTATCACCTACATGAGAACCGACTCTTACCGGATATCCGAAGAAGCGCTGCAAGATGTGCGTGATTATATCAGGGGAAATTATTCTGCTGATTATCTTCCGCATAAACCTCATTCCTACAAGAACTCGCAAAAAGCGCAGGATGCTCATGAAGCTATTCGTCCCTCAAAAATGACTTATAAACCCCAGGATATCAAACAATATCTGTCCGCTGATCAATTCAAGCTTTATCAGCTCATCTGGAACCGTTTTATCGCCAGCCAGATGAACCCGGCGATTCTTGATCAGACCACCATTGATATTGCTGGCGCTAATTGTATCTTCCGCGCTCAGGGACAGATCATGAAATTCCCCGGCTTCACCATCGTCTATACTGAAGGCAAGGACGATAAAGAAGAAAACGGCAACGGCAATGATAAGCTTCTGCCGGAACTTCGCGAGCAAGAAAAACTCAAACTTCTTAATCTGAATACGGAACAAAAATTTACACAGCCATCGCCTCGTTTTTCCGAAGCATCGCTCGTGCGCGAATTGGAAGAAAAAGGCATCGGACGTCCCAGTACTTACGCGACCATCATCTCCACCATTCAGGATCGCGAATACGTCAGTCTGGAAAAAGGAAAATTTCACCCTTCTGAGCTGGGAATGACGGTCACTCAGCTTCTGGTAAAAAGTTTCCCGACGGTTCTGGATCTGGCCTTCACCGCGGATATGGAAAACAAACTCGACTCCATCGAAAGCGGCGAAAGCAAACGCGTGGAAACGCTCAAAGAGTTCTATGCTCCTTTTGCCGAAGAACTGAAAAAAGCCAAAACGGAAATGAAAAACCTCAAGCAAGAGGCGATTGCAACCGATCTGATTTGCGAAAAATGCAAATCTCCCATGGTGATTAAATGGGGTAAAAACGGGAGATTTCTTTGCTGTTCCAATTATCCGAAATGCAAAAATACCATGAATTTTACTCATGACGAAAATGGCAAGGTGACGCACGTGGAAACAAAAACAACAGAAGTCAAATGCAACAAATGCGGTAAATACATGATTGTCAAAGAGGGGCGATTCGGACAATTTCTGGCCTGCTCTGGTTATCCCGAATGCAAAAACACGATGACCGCGACAAAAAACGAAAACGGCGAAATTGTCGCGCAGGAAACGCCGACAACCGATGAAGTTTGCGAGAAGTGCGGCAAACCAATGGCTATCAAACGCGGACGATACGGTCAATTCTTGGGATGCACCGGCTACCCCGAATGCAAAAACATGAAAAAAATGGGCAAGGACGGCAAAGTAACTACGCAGGAAGCGCAAATAACCGATGAAGCTTGCGAGACATGCGGCAAACCTATGGCCGTCAAGCGCGGACGATACGGACAGTTCCTCGGATGCACCGGTTATCCCGAATGCAAAAACATGAAAAAAATGCCTAAAAACAAACCCAGTGAGTAAATCTGAGCAGGTCATAATCATCGGCGGGGGCTTAGCCGGCTGCGAAGCGGCCTGGCAGTTGCTGCGGCGTGGTCACGCTGTTCAGATGTATGAAATGAAGCCGCAAAAATTTTCTCCCGCCCATAAAATAGAGAATCTGGCGGAACTGGTTTGCAGTAATTCTCTTAAATCCAATTCTCTCGATAACGCACACGGCCTGCTCAAAGAAGAAATGCGCCGCCTTCATTCGTTAATCATCGCAGCGGCGGACAAAACGGTTGTGCCTGCCGGTTCCGCTCTGGCTGTCAACCGCGTTTTGTTCTCCCGGGAAGTGGAAGATCAACTTAATCAACAAAAAAAATTTACCCTTCACAGGACTGAGATTACTGAAATCCCGAAAGATGTTTTAGCGATAATCGCCACGGGGCCGCTGACTTCCGATGCTATGGCGCAGGAAATCTCCCGGATACTGGGCAGCTCTTATTGTGAGACTCAAATTTCAAAAACGAAGTATACTGAAATTTGTAAGTCGAACAACCCCGCCACAAGCGGAGGGTACTATGGTACCCGTGATTTATATTTTTATGATGCCATTGCTCCAATAGTAGAGGCTGATTCAATTAACATGAACAATGTATTTTGGGCGTCCCGCTATGACAAGGGCACTCCGGATTATTTAAACTGTCCGTTGTCCGAGGAAGAATATAAACGCTTTCGGCAGGAATTGCTAGCGGGAGAAAAGGTTGCCGCCAAATCATTTGAAGACGTTAAATATTTTGAGGGATGTCTTCCTGTTGAAGTGCTGGCTGCACGCGGCGAGGACACCCTGGCCTTCGGCCCGATGAAACCAGTGGGACTGGTCGATCCACACACGGGCGTAATTCCTTACGCTGTTGTTCAACTGCGCAAAGAAAATACAGCCGGCACTCTTTTTAACATGGTCGGATTTCAGACAAAACTGACCTGGCCCGAACAGCGGAGAATTTTCCGCCTTATCCCGGGAATGGAAAACGCCGAGTTCGCACGTTACGGCAGTATTCATCGCAATACTTATATAAACTCCCCTTCCCTGCTTTCGCCTTCTCTGCAACTCAAAAACAATAAGAATATTTTTTTTGCCGGTCAGATTACCGGTGTGGAAGGATATACTGAATCGGCAGCCATGGGACTTCTGGCCGGACTGAATACCGCCTTTATAATTGAGGGGAAAAAACTCCAGCCACCACCGGTTCAAACAGCCATCGGAGCACTGCTCCGTTATATTACTTCTACTGAATCTGCCGACCACTTTCAGCCAATGAATATTAATTTTGGTTTATTGGATACATTACGTGGAAAAAAATTAAAAAAAAGAGACAAAAAAATTCTTCATGTAAGTCAGGCACTGCAATCTTTGAATGATTGGAAGACAGATCAATATTTAAATTAACATGTTCAAAATTAACATATTCTATTGACACACCAAACAACTTATTTTATAACTCCTCCATCCAACAACAAGTTTTTATCTAATAACAACTTTGTTAAACTATCATATACTTCAAGAATAAGGAGAATTTAAATGCCAACGCAAACCTTTCGGAGCTCGCTTGTACTCATAAAGCCAGATGCTCTCAAAAATTCATTAACCGGATATATACTTTCGCAATTTTCTCATTTCCACGCCGGATTGCGTTTTGCAGCGCTGAAAGTTGTTAATGTAAACCAGACTCTGGCCGAAGAACATTATGCGGAACATAACGGCAAATTTTTCTACCCTTCGCTTCTGCAATCTATTCGAGGGTTTATCCATTTTCCTGATGAGCCGGGGAAACGGAGGGTTATCGCGATTTTATATCAGGGACCAAATGCCATCAGGAATATACGAACTATCTGCGGGCCAACAAATCCCCACGAAGCCAGACAGAAAAATCCCGGGTGTATTCGTGCACTCGGAACTGTCGTTCCTCTCAACGACGAAAATGGTAAATTCATCGGGAATAGAACGGATAACCTCATTCATGCCTCGGCAAATCCGGAAGATGCGGAGCGAGAAATCAAGCTTTGGTTTCTCCCCACAGATATTCCACCGATCATGCGCAGCTTTCCCTCGGAAATGAATGAAGACTATTATTATTACAAAGACAATGTCATAACTACAATCCCTAAACGGGACAGTTTCTGTTTTCTTTCGCCCGGAGATATAGTCTGGAAATCCGACTCAAGGGTGCTGCGACAGCTAAAAGAAGGCAAAAAACTGGATTATTCGGTGAAGGCTGTTATTGCTAAATACTTAATCAATAGGGAGAACGAGAGCATTTAACTTTTTCTCCCGTCATTATTAGATTCTAGCAACCTACGTCCGATTACTTCTGAACAGCTTATCCTCAAATGCGAAAAAACCATATTCCTATCAAGAAAAAGTAACCAGTTCACCTCTTTATTCGACTCTTTAGCGAAGCAATAAAGAACTATTTTTGTTGAAAATTAAGCTCCTAAATGATAGAGGCTCGTCTTGTTGGAGCATAAGAAAAATATCATGCAAATATCGCAGAAA
>DCVU01000025.1 GCA_002327415.1 Smithella sp. UBA2180 | reverse complement strand
TTAAGGGTTCCGATAAAAAAGACCTGGGCTTGATTTATTCTACCGTACCCGCAAAAGTAGCGGCTGTATTTACTAAAAACACATTCAAGGCGGCGCCATTATTGGTTGATGAAGGGCGTGTTAAAAAAGGTATAGCTCAGGCAATCATTACCAACAGTGGTTGCGCCAACGCGGCAACGGGGAAAGAAGGTTATAAGGACGCATTGGCTGTTTCTGCGGCTTTATCTAAGGAAATAAAAATAAAAGATGAATTTGTACTGGTAAGCTCGACGGGAATGATTGGACAGAGACTTCCCTTAAAAAAGATAGAAAGCGGTATCGGTAAATTGGTTAAAGGACTAAATGAGACCGGTATTGAAGATGCGGAAGCAGCGATGATGACGACGGATAAATATCCCAAGATTGCTATCCGCAAAGGTGTAGTCGGAGCAAAGGATATTACTATTTGCGGTATAGCCAAAGGCGCCGGTATGATTGAACCCAATATGGCGACTTTGCTGACTTATGTAATGACCGATGCTTTAATCGATTCCAAAGCGTTGAGCACAGTGTTTCATCAGGTAATTAATTCTACATTTAATTCCATAAGTGTTGATGGCTGTATGAGCACCAATGACATGGCGATTATCATGGCTAATGGTTTAGCCGGCAATAATCCATTGGAGAAGGTGCAAGCCCGCCTGCAGCGTTTTCGCGACATGTTATCCGAGGTTTTAACGGAACTTTGCCAGGCAGTTGTTCAAGATGGCGAAGGAGCGACAAAATTTATTTCCATTATGGTGGAAGGTGCTAAATCAAAATCGGATGCGCGCTCTGCCGCTTACGCTATTGCCAACTCCAATTTGGTCAAAACGGCATTTTTTGGAGAGGACCCGAACTGGGGAAGAATCATTGCCGCTCTTGGCTCCTCCGGAATATCCATGGAAAAAGAAAAAGTAAGCCTGTCAATCGGCGATATGCTGGTATTTAATCAGGATTCTCCTGTTAATATTAATTTGAATAAATTGAAGGAACTATTTCAAAAAAGCCGGATCAATGTGCACGTTGAATTGGGAGGAGGAGATAAATCGTATTTTGTTTATACCTCGGATCTTTCCTATGATTATGTAAAAATTAACGCCGATTACTCAACCTGACTACCGATAAAAAGGTTTAATTTTATTGCCGAAAAACGGTGATTTAAACTTGATTATTTAAAATGTTTATGCTAAGTGTCACCAGATAAATTTCACACATCTTCGGATTGCCGGTATGTTGCTTAAAATTTAAGTTTGCCGCGCAAGTTGAAGAAGATGGAGGAAAAAACAAAACTAAGGAGAAAAATATGTCTGCAATTTCAATGAAACTTTTACTGGAAGCTGGTGTTCATTTCGGACATCAGACGAACAAATGGAATCCCAAGATGAAACCATACATCTTCGGGGCGAGAAACAATATCTACATTATCGATCTTCAGCAGACCGTCGGCTTGTTTCAGGCGGCGTACAACTTTGTGATTGATGTTGTTAGTAAGGGCAACGAAGTCCTTTTCGTGGGAACAAAAAAGCAATCACAGGAAGCCATTAAGGAAGAAGCTGTGCGCTGTGGCATGCCTTTTGTCAACCAGCGCTGGCTCGGCGGAATGTTGACGAACTTCGCTACGATTAAAAAGAGCATAGATCGTTTAAACACTTTGACGAATATGTTCAATGATGACTCCATAAAAGCTTTTCCTAAGAAAGAAATAACCAAATTGCAAAAAGAAAAGGAAAAACTGGAAAATGTTTTAGGCGGAATCAGAAATATGAAATCCATACCATCGGCTGTTTTCATCGTCGATCCCAGCCGTGAACATATAACGGTTAATGAAGCAAAAAAGTTAAGGATTCCGATAGTGGCCATCGTTGATACGAATTGTGATCCTGACGATATCGATTATATTATACCGGGAAATGATGACGCCATCAGAGCGATTAAATTGTTTACCTCTAAATTTGCCGATGCGGTTATGGAAGGGAAAAAACGTCTGGAAGAAAAGCTGACGGCAGAATCAAATAAGGAAACAGATGTGATTGTTAAAGCCAAATCGGAGGAAACAGATATCCCCGAAAGTGTAGAAATGGAAGATAAGGTTGCACAGTCGGTGGAATAAGCCGGCAAATCAATCAAATGGTTATAAGCTATTTTGGATTTATTTTGAGACTCAAATTTTAAAAGTGAAACGCATAACCTAAAGGTCACACGTTAAAATTTGTAAGTCGTAATAAGGCTTAAACTTCAAAAGCAAAGCGTATTGAAGTTTTTAGCCGAATTATCCAGTCCCGATACATCGGGATTGGAAACAATCCCGCCAAAGGCGGAGGGTTTTATACCCGTGATTAATGCATTAAGGGAGGAATATAAAATTGGAAATATCTTCAGCAATGGTTAAAGAGTTGAGAGTAAAAACCGGTACGGGCATGATGGATTGTAAGGAAGCATTAAAAGCCACGGACGGTGATTTTGAAAAAGCTATTGATTATTTAAGAAAGAAGGGCTTATCGGCGGCAACGAAAAGATCTTCTAAAGCTGCTAAAGATGGTACTGTAGCTTCTTATATTCATATGGGTGGCAGAATTGGCGTTATGGTGGAAATAAATTGCGAAACTGATTTTGTTGCAAAAACAGATGATTTTCAAAAAATGGCCAAAGATATTGCCATGCATATTGCGGCATCAAATCCGCTTTATGTCCGGTCGGAAGAAATTCCATCTGATGTTTTAGAGAGAGAAAAAGAAATTTATCGCAGTCAGTTGCAAGAAGAGAAGAAACCGGAAAAAATATGGGATAAGATAATTGAAGGTAAACTCAAAAAATATTACGAAGAAGTCTGTTTGGTTGAGCAGAAATTTATTAAGGATACGGATATTACCATCGGGACGCTTTTAAGTAACAACATAGCCAAAACCGGTGAAAATGTTGTTATTCGCAGATTTGCAAGATTTCAACTGGGAGAGGAAATTAATAAATAAGTGGGCAAAACTAAAGAAAAAGCCGTTTATAAAAGAATATTATTGAAATTAAGCGGAGAGTCTCTTCTCGGCAAACAGCCTTTCGGAATTGATCCTGATGTGGCTAATTTCATTGCGGAAGAAATAAAATCTGTCTCCGATCTAAATATTCAAATTGGAATTGTTGTTGGAGGCGGAAATATATTTCGAGGATTAGAGGCCGGTGCAAAAGGTATCGATCGAATTTCAGCGGATTACATGGGTATGTTGGCTACAGTAATCAATAGTCTTGCCTTGCAAAGCGCGTTGGAACTGTGCGGTATACCTACGCGTGTACAATCATCGATTGAAATGCATGAAATTGCCGAGCCGTTTATTCAGCGAAGAGCCATTCGTCATTTAGAAAAGGGAAGAGTCGTTATATTTGCCGGAGGAACAGGCAACCCCTATTTTACGACAGATACCGCGGCATCTTTACGGGCTATGGAAATTAGAGCAGATGTTATAATGAAAGCCACTAAGGTTGATGGAGTATATGACAGCGATCCGGTAAAGAATAAAAAAGCGATTATGTTTAAAAACATAAGCTATATTGATGTATTGACAAAAAATCTTAAAGTAATGGATGCAACTGCAATATCACTTTGTCGAGATAATTTGCTGCCAATTATTGTTTTTAATTTGCAAAAGAAAGGGAATATCCGTAGGGCAATTTGTGGCCAAAAAGTTGGCACTTATGTAGGAGAATGATATGAAAGAAACTATTTTTCAAAATTTTAAAGACGAAATGGAAAAGACAATTTCTAGTCTCAGTAAGTCCTTCAGCAGAGTGAGAACGGGCAGAGCATCAGTTGCGCTGCTGGATGGAATCAAGGTTGATTATTACGGCACCGCCACTCCCATTGCTCAGGTTGCTAATATTTCTAT
>DCVU01000057.1 GCA_002327415.1 Smithella sp. UBA2180 | reverse complement strand
TCTTAATAATCAGCAGTTTTTTATTCTTCTTCTGAACGTGTGTGCCGACTTCCTTGAGCATATTCACAAAAGGAAGCGCGCTGCCGTCCATAACAGGCACTTCAAAAGAATCCAGCTCTACAACAGCGTTATCAACACCCATACCACTGAACGCCGATAAAAGATGTTCCACGGTAGAAACAGTAACTCCGTTGGACCCTAATGTTGTGGCCAGTGTCGTATCACAAACATTGTCGTAGCGGGCCTGAATAGGCGTTGCGTCGAGCAAATCCTTGCGGATAAAAACTATACCTGTATCAGCCGGCGCCGGTTTTATCTTCATGTTAACCTTACGTCCGGTATGCAAACCTATATTGAAACAATTTATTTCTTTCTTTATTGTACGCTGAAGATTCATAGCCTCTTTCCAAAACAAAAAATTGATACTTAAATCACAGCAATTAGCATACCATGTCCTGTAATATTTGTCACAAAAGATAAATCTTTGTAATAATTGTATTTTTATATAAATACGGATTGATTAAATCAGCTTTTCTTTGTTTTTGTGTGGTAAAAAAGCCACGGCTGATATGCTTTATATGTAAGTTATTTATTTTATTTGTAATATCTATGCTTTTCGCTGTAAATACAACCGCAATAAGGCTGGCGATACATATCCAACTCTTTGGATATTTTTACACCTTCGGCCCATCCGGTACGAAAATCCTGATAATAAAAGAATATTCCCAGTTGCTGGCCCAAGGTTTTCCCGATTTCCTTAATCATATCATGCTTTTGATATTTGCTGTAAAGCAATGTGGTCGTAAAACCATCGTATTTTTCCTGAATTGCCATTTCTGCAGTATAGGCCAGGCGATCTCTCAGACAGAAAGCGCATCTTTCGTTTTCTTTTAGATTAGCAACTGCTCGTAAAAATTCTTCCAATGGATATCCTTCCGACCAGACAATATTTAAAAATGTTTTATCAGAATAATCAATAAGAGCCTGGCGGCGTCTTTGGTATTCCTGATAAGGATGAATGTTGGGATTGTAAAAAACTCCGGTGATTTGATGCCCATGAGTTCGCAATTCCTTCAAGGGATAAATCGTGCAAGGCCCGCAGCAGATGTGCATTAGAATTTTCATATTAGAAAATTTCTCCCTGCCCTGAAGCCTTCAGCCCAAAGTGTTCATAAGCTCTGGCGGAGGCGATTCTTCCCCGCGCTGTTCTTTGCAGGTAACCTTCCTGAATCAGGTACGGTTCATAGACATCTTCAATGGTCACCCTTTCTTCGCCGATGGCCGCGGCAAGGCTCTCCACACCGACAGGGCCGCCGTTGAATTTTTCAATGAGTGTAAGGAGAAGTTTTCTATCCATCTGATCAAATCCTTTTTGATCAACTTCAAAAGCATCCAGCGCTTCCCACGCGATTTTTCCGTCAATTGTTCCGTCGGCTTTCACTTCGGCATAATCACGAACGCGTTTAAGCAGGCGGTTGGCGATTCGCGGCGTGCCACGCGCGCGTCCGGCCAACTCTTCAGCTCCAGCGGCGGTAAGTTTAACTCCCAAGATAGAAGCCGATCTCTTGATGATTATGGCGAGTTCCTGCGGCGTGTAAAATTCCAGACGAAAATGCATGCCAAAACGGTCACGCAGAGGTGACGTGAGAGACCCGGCGCGAGTCGTCGCGCCCACCAGCGTGAATTTGGGAATGTCCAGTTTCATTGACCTTGCCGAAGGTCCCTGCCCAATTAAAATATCAATATGATAATCTTCCATGGCCGGATACAAAATTTCTTCGACCACATGGGACAGCCGGTGAATTTCATCAATGAAGAGAACCTCATGTTCCTGCATATTCGTTAGAATCGCCGCCAGATCTCCCGGCCTCTCAATTACCGGCCCGGAAGTAACCTTGATATCAACTCCCATTTCCCTGGCAATAATATAGGCCAGTGTGGTTTTTCCTAAGCCGGGGGGGCCGTATAAAAGAACATGATCGAGCGCCTCGCGGCGTTTTCTCGCCGCTTCAATAAAGATAGCCAGATTGCTCTTAACTTTTTCCTGACCAATATAATCGGTTAACTTTGCCGGTCGTAAAGTAACTTCAAACTCAACTTCTTCTTCAGTAATGGAAGGACTGATTAAAACATTTTTAATAGGTTTATCCATACCTTACACATTATCCTTTAAAGTTATCCGGCAAGGATTTTTAATGTCTTTTTCAAAAGCGTATCCATTTCCAATTTTTCTTCGGATGAACGGATAGCCCTATCTAAAGCGTCTTTGGCGATATTGTTTTTATAACCTAAATTCACCAAAGCGGAAAGAACATCTTCTGTTATAATATCATCAATGCGATTCTGAAGGCCAGCCTCGGGTTCTTTCTCCAGCATCATTTTTTTGATAACTTTTTCTTTTAATTCTAAAATCAAACGCTCGGCCATTTTTTTGCCCACTCCCGGGATCTTAACCAGTTTCTCTACATTTCCACCGGTTATGGCATTCAACAGTTCCCGTACGGAAATACCGGAAAGGATATTCATGGCCATTTTCGGTCCGATACCACTTACGGAAATCATCAGCTGAAAAAAATCTCTTTCCTGAATCGTGTGAAAACCGAACAGGTTTATGGCATCCTGCTTGACGTTGGTATGAACATGCAGAGTTATCGTTTGTCCTGCTTCAGGCAATTCATAAAAAGTTGTCAGCGGAATAAAAATACGATAGCCGACGCCCTGGACATCAACAATCACGTGAGCGATACCTTTATAAACGATTTTACCGCTGATTAAGGCAATCATCAGATTGGTTTTTCCTTTAAGAAATTAGCATGGCAGATCGCTGTCGCCAGCGCATCCGCGGCGTCAGCCTGCGGAAGTTCGGGCAGTTTTAAAATGGCTTTAACCATTATCTGCACCTGTCTTTTCTCCGCCCTTCCGTAACCCACCACTGCTTTTTTCACTTCCAGTGGTGAATATTCAAAAACCGGTATCCCTTTACCGGCACCGGCAAAAATTACCACGCCTCTGACCTGAGCCTGCTTAATCAAACTGCGGACATTTTTTCCGTAAAAAATATTTTCCAGCGAAATAGCCCGGGGGGCGCTCTCACTGATCACCGCGGATAGCTGTTGATAAATGGAAATTAACATTGTGGATAAAAGAGATTCTTTTTTTGCTTTAATTTCGCCATGGAGGACATGCCGCAAATAATTGCCTTCTTTTTCAATGATTCCATAACCGGTAACATGACTGCCTGGATCAATTCCTAAGATTCGCAATTTATTT
>DCVU01000076.1 GCA_002327415.1 Smithella sp. UBA2180 | reverse complement strand
GCTTAACGGCATAACCAAAATGTTCGGCGGGCTCACCGCACTGGAAGATGTTTCTTTTTGCGTTGATGATGGTTCGATAACCGGAGTCATTGGACCAAATGGCGCCGGCAAGACCACGCTTTTTAATATTGTAACCGGTCTTTATACCCAGACCGCGGGAGAAGTTTATCTGGGGAAGAAAAATATTTCTTTTTTGAATACGGAGATGCTGGCCGGACTTGGTTTGGTGCGCACGTTTCAAAATGTGGAGTTGTTCGGCCAGATGACCGTGCTGGAAAATGTTATGGTCGGTCTGCATACTAGAAGCAAGAGTGGTATTTTTTCCTGCGCCTTTAAATTGCCCGGCCATCTTAAGGAAGAAAAATATATTCGAAAGAAGAGTATGGAATGGCTGGAATTTACCGGTATGGCGGATCTGGCCGATATGGAGGCCGGCAATTTGCCCTTTGGCAAGGGAAGACTGTTGGAAATTTCCAGGGCGTTGGCTGCCCAACCGCGGGTTATTCTAATGGACGAGCCGGCAGCGGGTTTGAACAGCAGGGAAACCGCCGAGCTTGCCTCGCTCATCCGCAAAATAAAAAAATCAGGTGTAACTGTAACGCTTGTGGAGCATGATATGGATCTGGTGATGGATATTTGTGACTCCATCGTTGTTTTAAACCTTGGTAAGAAGCTGGCCGAAGGAACGCCGCGGGAGATTCAGGAAAATCCGGCCGTGATTTCTGCATATTTGGGGTCGGATTGATGACGGCTTATTAAAATTGCCATATACGGCGTTGCGCTTTAGTCTTCGTCATTGCGACGTACGAAAATGTACGTCTCATTCCTCTTCCCAAGCGCGCCTTGCCTCTGGCAATTTTTCTAAAGCCGTTGGATAAAAGATATGCTAAAGATTAAAAACATAAATACATTCTACGGACAGGCACAGGCGCTGAAAAACGTCTCTCTTCATTTGACGGAAGGTGAAATAGTCACTCTTATCGGCGCCAATGGAGCCGGTAAGACAACTCTTCTTAATTCCTTGTCCGGTGTGGTGCCTCCCCGCAGCGGAGAGATTTTGTTTAACGATGTTCCGATAAATAATCTTGCCGTCCACCGGATTGTCCGGTTGGGTATTTCCCAGGTTCCGGAAGGCAGACAGGTCTTCAAACCTATTTCAGTAGAGGATAATCTGGAATTGGGCGCTTATTTGCATCATAAAATGCTGGGCGGAGGGGAGGACGTGAAAAAAAATAAAGAGATGGTCTATGATTTGTTTCCTATTCTCCAGGAGAGGCGAAAACAGCTTGCCGGAACGTTGTCGGGAGGAGAACAGCAAATGCTCGCCATCGGCAGGGCATTTATGGCCAGACCGAAACTGATGCTTCTGGATGAGCCTTCCATGGGACTTGCACCGATAATAACTCAGGAAATATTCCGTGTTATCGAAAGCTTGTCCAGAGAGAAAAAGACAACAGTCTTGCTGGTCGAACAAAACGCGCGGGCGGCCCTGAAAATGGCCAACCGCGGCTATGTATTGGATAATGGTCGCATGATTCTTGAAGGTACCGCTGCCGAATTACTCGATAATAAAGATGTTCAGAGGGCATATCTCGGTAAAGATAAGAAAGAGATATGGGAAAGATAAAATTCCGGTGTAAACGCGCGGAGATAATATCGTAAGGTGAAACGAGAAGAAGTTTAAAATTTTATTAAGCTGTTCAAAAATATCCAGATGCAAGGCGTGCAAGTCCTGAGGAGTGAGGCGTATTTTTAGATACGCCGCAATGACGAAAGGCGTAGCACAACGCAGCAGATGGGTGTTTTTCAACAGCTTGACTTTGCGGGAGGTTTTTATGAATATCTGGGACGCAACTCATGAGTGTATGTCACGTGATGAGCTAGAACAATTGCAACTGGAAAGGCTTCAGGCCACGGTCAACAGGGTTTACAAGAATGTCACTCATTACCGGAAAATATTTAATGACTCAGGCATTATTGCGGAAGATATTCGTTCTTTCTCTGATTTGACCAGAATACCTTTTACCGTGAAAGACGATCTGCGGGTTAATTATCCTTATGGAATGTTTGCCGTGCCGCTCAGAGAGATTGTGCGCATTCATTCTTCCTCCGGCACCACCAGCAAGCCGATAGTGATGGGTTACACGAAGAATGACATAAAAATCTGGTCCAATCTGGCGGCTCGTTTTATGACCGCCGCCGGCGTGACTCATGACGACGTGGTGCAGATAACTTTCCGTTATGGTCTTTTTACCGGAGCATTCGGAGTGCATTATGGCGCGGAAGCCATCGGCGCTTCGGTCATTCCTATGGGTACTGGCAATACAGATAAACAGATTATGATTATGCAGGATTATAAAACCACGGCGCTGGTCAGTACCTCCAGCTACGCTATGGCTCTGGCTGACCGTATTGAGCAATTGGGTATTGATCCTAAATCGCTTTCTTTAAAAATCGGGCTATTCGGAGGAGAACCGTGGTCGGAAAAGATGCGCGAGGAAATAGAGAACAGGTTGTTGCTTAATGCTACCGACAATTACGGAGTTTCCGAGGTGATAGGTCCCGGTGTTGCCGGCGAATGTTTGTGTAAAAAAGGTATGCATCTTTATGAAGATGCGTTCATTCCGGAAATCATTGATCCTGAAACAGGAAAGGTTTTGCCTGCCGGTTCTGATGGCGAACTGGTGCTTACAACGCTGACCAGAGAAGCTTTCCCGATGATCCGCTATCGGACAGGGGATATTACCAGTCTTGATTACGCTCCCTGTGAATGCGGTCGTACCCTGGCGCGCATGAAAAAAATTACAAGGCGTTCCGACGACATGCTTATCATCAGAGGCGTGAACGTATTTCCTTCGCAGATCGAGGACGCGCTTTTCAACGTGGCGCAGGGCGAAACGCCTTATCAGCTTGTCGTGGAAAGAAAAGGTGCGATGGATAATCTGGAAGTTGTTATTGAAGTTACGGATAGAATATTTTCTCTGGAGTTGCAGAAGCAAAGATCTTTTCTGGAGGCGATTAAGAAGCGCATAACCTCGGTAACCGGCATTAATGTTGATGTCCGGCTGGTTGAATCAAAAAGTATTCCGCGCCAGAATGGCAAAATTTTGCTGGTGCTGGATAGACGAAATATTTAAAATCAATTTATGCACTGCTTATTATTATACAGCAAACTTCTACGCTTTTCTTTTCTTGAGTATTTCGATAAGTTTGTCATGATAATAGTAGGCTGTGATAAAGATCACCACACCGATAACCAGAATAACAGTTAAAAAAGTATACTGCCCATTGCTGGCGAAAGCTCCAATAATGGAAAGCATAATTGTGCCGAAAATACGTCCGGCTGTGGAAATTATGATGAAAGTTCCCGTGGGGATAAGGCTGACACCCATTATGTAACATAAATAATCTTTGGGAAAACCCGGAATAAGAAAGAGTAAAAACGAAACCAGAAGCCCTTTGTGTTCCATAAAGTGTTCGAATTTTTCAAAAACCTCTTTTTTGATTACTTTCTCTAAGAGCGGTTCGCCAAAAAATCTTGCCAGCAGGAAAGCAATCCAAGAACCGAGCGTGAGGCCGATTGTAGAATAAATTGTCCCCCAGATCGGTCCGTACAAAATACCGCCGATGATTCCGGTCAATTCCCCGGGAATAGGTGCCGCTACAACCTGAATTATTTGTACAAAAATGAAGACCAGTGAGTCATACGGGTGGTACGACTTAATAAAATTCAATAATTTGTGTCTGTCTTCAAAGAACAGATACAGATCATAGTGGATGAATAGATAAACTGATAGGATGAGTAACAGGAGTAGGAAGAGAATCCTGAAAGCTAAACGTTTATTCATTGAAGAATCTTAGTTCGTACTTCTCCTTAACTTTATTTTTCAATTTTTTTTGTTTCTTCTTCCGGTTTCTCCGGTTCATTCATTGCCTTCTTAAATCCTCTAATCGCTTTTCCGATTGATCCTCCCAACTCCGGCAGTTTACCCGGGCCAAAGATGATCAAAACTATAACCAGAATGATTATAAGGTGCGTAGGTTGAAAAAGTCCTTCAAACATGGTGTTGCCTCCCTTAACTTGTACGGATACCAAACCTTTCGTCACCATGGCGAAAAATCTAAGTTTGGATTATTATAAAGCGTATAATATAAATTTGCTCACGTCAATCTTATTGTTTTTCTGTAACTATCGCTTGACTTCAGAGGCTTTTTTGTAAATTTCCTCAATCAAAACGGTTGACTTTAAGAATACTCTATGTAAAAAGAGGCTTAAATTTATTAAATCATTTAATTTTACCAATCAATTATCATCAGTAATAAAGCAGAAAAGGGGGGTATAATTTGTATGGTTAAAGTGCCGCAGAAACTGGAAAGAAAAAAATCGGAAATTTATAAGAACGCGCCCATCGCGAAGTTCGGTGAGAGAAAACCTGATTTCAGCACAATGGGCAGAAAAATAAAAAATCCACACAAAAAATTCCGGGAAGTGGTTTGCGTGGAAGCCTGCCGGACGCCATACGGCCGTTCCGGCGGCGCGCTGAAGGATTTTTCGGCAATGGAACTGGGCGCTTTGGCGATTAAAGAAGTTTTGCGCCGCACTGAAGGTAAGGTAAATCCCGCGGACATTGACTATATTTTCATGGGACAGGTTGTCCCTGCCGGATGCGGCCAGATTCCCGGACGGCAGGCCACCATTCTGGCGGGCGTTCCGGAATCCGTTCCTTCCATTACCATCAATAAAGTGTGCTCTTCCGGCATTAAAACAATTGATCTGGCGTTTCAGATGATTCTGCTGGGACGCGCCGATATCTGCATTGCCGGCGGTCAGGAAAGCATGAGCAACTGTCCGTTTGTTCTGCCGGATATGCGCTGGGGCGCCAAAATGGCTCTGCCCAACGGCCGCGTCGTGGATTCGATGGTTTATGACGGCCTGTGGGATGCCTTCTACAATCGTCACATGGCGATTCACGGCTCGGAAGTGGCCGATGAGTTCGGTTTTACTAGGGCAGAACAGGACGAGTGGGCGCTCAATTCCCAGATGAACGCGGTACGCGCGATGAACGAAGGGAAACTCGATGATGAAATTTTTCCGGTAGAAGTTAAGCAGGGCAAAAANNGCGAAACTTCCGCCGGTTTTTAATCATCTAAGCACCGTGACCGGACAGCCGGGAAGCGTTACCGCCGGGAACGCGCCGGGCGTCAATGATGGCGGCGATGTCTGCCTTTTGATGAGCAGAGAAAAAGCCGATGAACTGGGTCTCAAGCCTATCTTTACCATTGTTGATTATGCCGAAGTGTCACAGCCGACCAAAGATATCGCGACCGTGCCGGGACTGGCCATCAAAAAGATTCTGGAACAAAACGATATGACGCTCGATCAGATGGATGTCATCGAAATCAACGAAGCCTTTGCCGCGGTGGCGCTGGTGAGCTGCCGCTCTATCTTAGGCATGACAAAAGAAGATATGTTTAAGAGAGTCAACGTCAACGGCGGGGCGGTTGCCTTCGGCCATCCCATCGGCGCGACCGGAGCCAGAATTGCCATGACGCTGGGTTATGAATTGAAGCGCCGCGGCGGCTGCTGGGGCGTCTGCGGGATTTGCTCGGGGCATGCGCAGGGCGATGCGATGCTCATCCGCGTAGACTAAAAAAGCCGGCTTCATACGGCTACCTTTGTTGGCTGTTTCCCTCCTTTTCTAAAGGAGGGTTAGGGAGGATTTTTGAATTTGTAAGTTGAAGGGACATCCAAACGCTCCGATGCCCTGCAACTGTGGCTCTAAGGCTCATTCCGCGACAGCCGGAAACTCACCCTTCGGGTTCAAACAGTCCGGCTGTCTGATGCTCCATTTCGCCAAGAGCCACGACGTTTCGGGCATAGTCGCTTATTGTATGCCCCGATTCAACGAACTAATAGTCGTCGCTTTTGTTACTACAGAATTTATTTATTCGACTTTGGTATGACAGTACCACTTGACCATGCACGATTGAAAAACTGAAGAACCCACGTAAGCTTCCCTATAAAGCAGACAGTTTAAAATTAGAGTTTCCGGTATATTTTTGCATAACGTCGAGAGGCGTCATATTTCCCAGAGAATCATGCGGACGTCTCTCATTGTAATCAATTATCCACCAATATGTTATTTCCCGCACCTCGTCAAGGCTACGGAAAAGGTAAAGATTTAAAACTTCTTCACGGTAGGTTCTGTTGAACCGCTCAATATACGCATTCTGATTCGGTTCACCAGGTTGAATATACTGAATGAACATTCCCGTAGATTCAGCCCAAGCGATAAAGTCACCGCTGAGAAACTCAGGGCCGTTATCAACCCTTAAAGCATCCGGCAAGCCTCGCACACTACGCAGCCTTTCAAATATCCGAATCAGTCGTTTGCCGGTAATTGATGTGTCTATCTCTATCGCAAGACATTCACGATTGAAGTCATCAATCACATTGAAGGTTCTGAATCTGTTACCCGCATATAGGCCATCGCTCATGAAATCGGCTGACCAAACCTGATTCGGATGTTGAGGAACCAAAAGCGGTTGACGCATCCTTTGAGGCAGCCGTTTCTTTGTCCGCCGTTTCTGATTCAGATGCAACTCACAATAGATCCGATAAACACGTTTATGATTCCAGGGATAACCAAGCCTGCGCAGGGCACGAAAACACTTCCAAAATCCCCAACGGGCATGCCTCTCAACTATTTTATTTAATGCCAGGATAATATCGGCATCACGTTTAATGTCATCCTGTGGAACTTCGTAATAAGCTGCCCGGGATAAGCCAATGCATCGACAACTTCGCTGAATGGACAAATGATACGTGCCAGTCAGAAAATTAACCGCTTCCCGTTTCTCGGACAGCTTTATAGTTTTTTTTCAATCAAATCCTTCAGGGCACGGTTCTCTAATGCCAAATCGGCATACATACGCTTAAGACGTCCTAGTTCGGATTCCATATCCTTCATTTTCTTCAGATCGGAAACTGTCAGACCCCCATACTTCGACTTCCAATTGTAGTATGTTGCATCACTGATTCCATACTTCCGACAAACATCCTTAACCAAACTGCCGCTCTCAGCTTCTTTGAGAATCGAAAATATCTGTGTCTCGCTAAATCGTGACCCTTTCATATAAACCTCCTGACTTTTTATTCTGCCAAAAAGCTCTATTTTTAACATGTACTATTTTAGGGGAAGCTTACGCCCACACTGAAGCCAATGGAACTTCATCGATTAATGCATATTTGTAAATAAATTGACCTTTCCCGACTATTCCTGTGTTCCAGTTTTTTGTCATCTCAAATATTTCCTTACTCAAATTTCGGTGCCAATTAACCTTAATATCCACAAGATCGCCAAGAATTTGTCCACTATGATACCAATGAAGTCCTCTAATTATTCGGTTAATGATTGTATTGTAGGATTTGCTTTTTAATTTCACCGCTTGTGCTGTTCCAACAAATAAACCCGCTGGAGTTTTAAGTTCAACCACTTTCATGTCTTTTGCAAGCTCCTCCCTGAGTCTTCGATTATGTAATATGGTTTTAGTTGTCTGACTTAAAAAGAGACGCTCCCCATCTTCACCAAATCCCGCTTGTATACCGATTGCAACTTTGAACTCTTCATCTAATCCTGAACGTTTATTGTTGCAATTGTCGCATGCGGGAACAGTAATTAAATCACTAGGACGTGGTTTTGGAAAGATCGACTGTGGAGGGAGATGGTCTCTGCCAGTCATAGGTCTCTTACCGCATATTACACATATGTCAGATTTACATCTTTTCATGGCATATCTATCTATTGTTTTCTGGATTCCCCGGTCACGCCGGGGAATGACAAATAAGATAGCCTGTTCCAACTAGGCCAGTATTTTTTTCACAACATCCGCAATCTGGCGGCAGTGAGTTTCAGTTTCTTTTTTGGTGGGGCCTTCGACCATCACGCGGCACATGTTTTGGGTGCCGGAGTAGCGCACTAGTACCCGTCCTTTGTCACCTAGCGCCTTTTCGGCTTTTTTGATGGCGGACATTATTGGGGGTACTGCTTCTATTTCCGGTTTTCTTTTAACGTCAATATTGATGAGCATTTGCGGGAAAACCTTCATTACGCGCGCCAGTTCCGACAGCAGCTTGTCTTCTTTTTTCATTGCGGCCAGAACCTGCAGAGCAGTAATCAGGCCGTCGCCGGTGGTGTGATGCTCTAAAAAAATCAAATGGCCGGAATCTTCTCCGCCGATGATCGCGCCGCGCGCTAGCATTTCTTCCAAAACGAAACGGTCGCCCACCTGAGCGAATACGGAATCAATACCCAGTTTCTGAAAAGCGACTGTCAAGCCAAGATTGCTCATTACCGTGCGGACAACCAGATTGTTTTTCAATTTACCTTCTTTTTTCAGAATGATTGAGCAAATGGCCAGCATTCGGTCACCGGTCAGAGCTTTGCCCTTATTATCAATGGCAATTACCCTGTCGCCGTCACCATCAAAAGCAAAACCCACGTCAGCCTTCTGCCGCAGTACTTCGGCAGCCATTGATTCGATATGCTGCGAACCGCAATTAAGGTTGATGTTTTTACCGTCCGGCTGATCGAAGATGGTTTTTACTTCACAACCAAGTTCCGTAAAAACGGCGGGCGCCGCACGATAGGTTGCACCATTGCTGCAATCGAGAACTATCTTCATGCCTTCCGGATTGAATTTTTGGGGGAAAGTGGATTTTATAAAATCTACATAACGACCGATTGCGTCATCCAGCCGCGATAATTTACCCAATTCTTTCGGAGAGGGATTAAGTCGATGCATGTTGTTGGCAAAAATTAGTTCTTCGATTTTGTTTTCTTTTTCGTCGGAGAGCTTAAGTCCTTCGCTATTGAAGATTTTTATACCGTTGTCCTGTGAAGGATTGTGGGAAGCGGAAATGACAATGCCCGCATCGGCGCGCATGTCCTGAGTCAAAAAAGCGATACCCGGTGTGGGAATTATGCCCACGGAGATGGCGTTGACGCCCATGGAACAAATTCCCGATACAATCGCGCTTTCAAACATATCGCCGGAAAGTCTTGTATCCCGGCCGATAATAATGCGCGGCTTATGCCCCTCTTTCTTGGAAAGATAGGCTATGGCCCGTCCCACATTAGAGGCAATCTCTGCCGTCATCGGGTATTCGTTGGCGATTCCCCTGATGCCGTCGGTTCCGAATAGTTTACCCATGTCCCCCC
>DCVU01000018.1:15745-17073 GCA_002327415.1 Smithella sp. UBA2180 | reverse complement strand
AATTTACATTAACCGGACACTACTGGGCAGGGATATATTACTTCTGGCAATGGGGACAATAAAAAGTGCTTCGCCCCCCCTGCTTTATACGACGAATTGTCCCACCGCAAATTAAACAGCAGTTCCCTGCCCGTCCATAGGCTTTTAGCTCATTTTGATTCTCTCCTTTGCATCCATACAGATCGCGCCAGTCGGAAATAGAAGTACCCCGTTTTTCAATTCCCTTTTTCAAAATGCGTTTCGCATAATCAAACACCTTATTCCATTCCTTTAATGATAGAGTTGAAGCTTGCCGTAAAGGAGAAATTCCCGCTCGATGTAAAATCTCACAGGCGTAAATATTGCCGATACCCGCTATGGCCTTCGGATCCATCAGCAGAACTTTAACATTAACCTTGCGCCCGGCCTGCTTTTCCAAAAAAGAATTCTTATTAAAACCAGTTATCAGGTCGTTTTCGATTTTTTCATTTCTTGTCTTCTCGATTTTAACCGTGGCAAAGCGGCGCGGATCAACAAGAAAGATATTTCCTTCTTTAAAGGTTATTCTCCAGCGGCCATGTTTCGGTCTTATTGAACTCTCTTGCCAAAGAAGCCTTCCTGTCATTCGCAAATGTATCAATATGGAATTCCCGTCATTAAGCCGAAGAGCTATCGTCTTCCCCCGGCGTTCAACGACAAGAATTCTTCTTCCCTGAACATTTCCCATCCCGTTCAATTTATCGTCGTACACTTTTGAGGTTAATATTGCGCATCCGCATATTTTGTTTTGCAGCTGACGACTCAGGGTTTCTACTTCCGGCAACTCCGGCATGGACGATCTCCAGGTTAAAATTAAAATCCGTTTTCTTATTACTAAAAAACATTCAACTTGCCTACTTCTTTTTTCTTCAGGTGAGTGGTTCCCATAAAAATAATCTGTTATGTTTTTCAATACTCATACCTCGCTATACCAGCATTGACGGGCTCTAGAGAATATTACTACCGTAATTGATATCACTGATAATGTTTCCGGTTACGTCTAATAAAATAAATTTTTTGCACTTTAACGAGACAAGGAAAGCCGTGAGGAAGAAATTTTTGCGGAGACACCATCAAATCTTTTTTATTTTTTTTCGGCAAAAATGCAAAAAAGTGTTGACAAATATTTTTGTATGAGTACATTCGTAAATCAAGAAGTAATTTTTTATCACAGAATTATTTTACGGGAGGGAGACCTTCATCAAGGAGGAACAAATGGAAAGCGAGACCCTGTTTAAAGAGGAGGAGGAACCTCCTGGTCCTTTGACCGGTCTTGTTAATGCTAAAAACAATGTAAGTGACTTTTTGTT
>DCVU01000018.1:0-15678 GCA_002327415.1 Smithella sp. UBA2180 | reverse complement strand
CCCGTTTCCATTACTCCGTATTATGCCAGTTTGCTTAATCCTGATGATCCCTCTGATCCTCTGCGTCGTTGCGTTGTTCCTGTGGTAGACGAATGTCTGCATACTGAAGGCGAAGAAGAGGATCCCCTCTGCGAGGATGTGGATTCTCCGGTGCCGGGTATTATTCACCGTTATCCTGACCGCGTGCTGTTTCTGGTGACCGATAGCTGCTCAACTTATTGTCGCTATTGCACCCGTTCCCGCATTATTGAAAGAAGCAACCATCATTTAATAAGTTTGGAAAAATGGGAAAAGGCTATTCAATACATTGCCGGTAATAAGAATGTGCGAGACGTCCTGCTTTCCGGCGGTGACCCTTTAACACTGTCCGATGAAAAGCTGGAATGGTTGTTAACGCGGCTGCACAAGATTTCGCATGTTGAACTTATCCGTATCGGTACAAAGGTGCCGGTTGTTTTACCCCAGAGAATAACGCCGGCTCTAACAGCCATGCTGAAAAAATATCACCCTTTATGGATAAGCATTCATATCACTCATCCGAGAGAACTTACTCCGGAGATGAGCGCGGCTTGCATTCGACTGGCCGACGCCGGCATTCCATTAGGAAGTCAGACCGTGTTGCTTTCCGGCATTAATGATGACGTTGAAACAATGACCAGACTGGTGCATGGTCAACTGCAAATCAGAATCCGTCCTTATTATCTGTATCAATGCGACACCATTCCCGGTTCTTCGCATTTCCGGACACCAATCAACAAGGGCATTGAAATCATTCAGGGCATGCGCGGGCATACCACCGGTTACGCTGTGCCAACGTATGTTGTTGACGCCCCCGGCGGAGGCGGCAAAATTCCTTTACTTCCCGAATACGCCATTGGATGGGAGAACGGTTCCTTGCTTCTGCGCAATTACGAAGGCAATACCTTCCGCTACCCCGACAATCACGCAAAGTCTAAGGATATACATTAAATTGGCAGATTTTTTTGCAGGGGGTAGACAGTTTAACTGTGGGTCGTGTCAGCAAGAAACTCAAAATTGGTCTTACCTATGATCTGCGCGGCGATTACCTGAAAGAAGGATACGGTCTTGAAGAAACCGCTGAATTCGATCTTCCCGATACAATCGAAGCTATTGAAAAGGTAATTTTAGATAACGGCTTTATTGCTGATCGAATCGGCAACATAAAGGCGTTGACCCGCCGGCTTGCCGCAGGAAATCGCTGGGATCTTGTTTTTAACATTGCCGAGGGTATGCACGGCTTTGGCCGTGAAGCACAAGTTCCTGCTCTTTTGGAAGCATATAACATCCCGTATACTTTTTCCGATCCTCTCGGCCACGCCGTTTCTCTTCACAAGGGCATTACCAAACAGATTCTGCGCGATCGGGGAATTCCCACGCCTGACTTTGCCATAATTAACAATGCAAAAGATATTGAAAAGGTTAATCTTCCTTTTCCACTTTTTGCCAAACCGGTGGCGGAAGGAACGGGTAAAGGTATAACGGCGTTTTCCAAAATAACCACTCGTAAAAATCTGCAAAAAGTCTGCAGGCAGCTCTTAAAAACTTTTCAACAACCGGTTCTGGTCGAAACATATCTTCCCGGACGCGAATTCACCGTGGGAATTCTGGGAACAGGAAAGGATGCCCGCGTCCTGGGAGCACTGGAAGTAATTCTTAAGCCCGACGCGGAAAAAAACGCCTATTCCTACGAAAATAAAGAACACTATGAAAAGCTGGTCGAGTATGTTCTGGCCAACGATGATGAAGCCCAAAACGCTATGGAAATTTCCCTGATGGCCTGGCGTGGTTTGGATTTAAAAGATGCCGGACGCATTGATTTGCGCTCCAATGTTCATGGAGTTCCTCATTTCATGGAAGTCAATTCTCTTGCCGGACTCAATCCCGTGCGTTCTGATTTGCCCATTTTGTGTTCCAAAATAGGAATGAACTATCATAAATTGATAAGTTCCATCATTAAGTCAGCTTTAAAGCGCACGAAGAAATAATGGTCCCCGAAGGCCGGTGAGATAATCTTGATGAAAAAAATAGTAATTTTACACAGTGATATTTCACCGGATGCCGCAGAAGACGAGCTGGATTGCCTTGAGCAGGCCGAAGCCATCGCCCAAGCTCTGCGCACACTTAAGTACAAACCACTTCCTTTACCTTTTAAACTCAATTTGAATCATACAATAACCATGTTGCAATCTATAAAACCGTTAGCCGTTTTCAACATCGTGGAAACTTTGGACTCTAAAGGCAGTCTGATTCATTTTGCTCCTGCTTTACTTGATTCCCTAAAGATTCCTTATACCGGTTGTCCAACGCAAGCTGTTTTTCAAACATCCAATAAACCTCTGTCCAAGAAAGTCATGCATTATGCCGGCATTGCCACTCCGGGCTGGATAGAGCAGGATGGTTTCAGTTCTCAACAAGAATTTTCCGGTCAATATTTAATCAAGTCTTCCTGGGAACATGCCTCCATAGGCCTTGACGAAAACTCCATCATCATCTCCACAGACAAAGCGAACATATTAAAAGAAATGAAGCACCGCGAAGAAAAGCTGGGAGGCTCCTGTTATGCTGAAGCCTATATTGACGGCCGTGAATTCAATGTCGCGCTCATATCAGATAAGGCCGGCGCTAAAGTATTGCCGATAGCCGAAATGTTATTTAAAGATTACGCACCGGACAAATTGAAAATAGTTGATTACAAAGCTAAATGGGATGCGGATTCTTTTGAATACAACAATACGATAAGAAAATTTGATTTTGAGGACGACGATGCCCCTTTAATATCGTCTTTATGTGAAATTTCTCTGCAGTGCTGGAATATTTTTTCCCTTAGCGGATATGCTCGCATTGATTTTCGAGTTGACAATAATGGCAAGCCCTGGGTATTGGAGGTTAACACCAATCCCTGTTTGTCACCGGACGCCGGTTTTGCCGCGGCGTTGGAACAGGCCGATATAAAATATCACGACGCTATCGGTTTGATAATCGAGAATGCGATCAAATAATTTTGCCGCAAAGTTGATTATTTTATGAAAAATTTTATTTACCGTCAGCAAATACAGCATTCGGATATCGGAGCTATTGCCGATATCGTAAAATCCAGCGGATTTTTTTCCGCCGAGGAAGTAGACATCGCCCTGGAACTGGCAGAAGAAAAGCTGACACAACCCCATGACAGCTCTTACCGGTTTTTATTTGCCGAAGATGAAAAACGTGTTGTCGGATATACCTGCTTCGGCCTTATTTCAGCAACTTCTGGCAGTTATGATCTCTACTGGATTGCTATTGATGAGCAATTAAGAGGCGCTGGTCTGGGTAAGGACTTAATGAAAAGAACAGAAAAAATTATACATGCTCTGGGTGGCAAACGAATTTACGTCGAAACATCTTCCCGCCACCAATATCAACCAACCCATGGTTTTTATGAGAGTTGCGGTTATCGAAAAGAAGCTGTCTTAAAGGATTTTTACATGGAAGGCGACAGCAAAATTATATACGTCAAAACTCTTTAATAACATGCAGTAAGCCCTCAAATCGGACATATCATCCTTTAAAACAACTTGCATTTTTTTTCATAATTCGTTAGATGACTGCCAGAATTTTTTTGCCTTTTAAAAACTATAAAGGAACGTAAGGAGGATTTTTAATGCGTCTGTTCCCTAAAGATGAAAATTTTTTCGAACTTTTTGAAGAACTTGCTGATAAAATCGAAGAAGGCGGCAAGCTTTTTCTGGAAATGGCTCAAAAACGGGATTATTCCGACGTAAGAGTCGCCAAACTCAAAGAAATTGAGCACGAAGCGGATGGTATTACCCACAAAACATACGAAAAAATGCACAAAACATTTCTCACGCCTATAGATCGAGAGGATATCTACGCGTTGGTCAACAAAATGGACAGTATCATGGACGTCATCGAAGCTACCGCTGTCCGCATTCATCTTTATAAAGTCAAAAGATCTTCCGATGAAATAATAAAACAAGCGCAGATACTGAATGAAGCGATAATAAAAGTAAAAAGTATCGTTCACGCCATGCGCAATATGAAAAACTCCGCTATGATTCTCGCGGATTGCGTGGAAATAAACACACTGGAAAATGCCGGCGATATTGTTCTCAGAACCATCATGGCCAATCTTTTTGAAACTGAAAAAGACGCCATTGAACTTATAAAATGGAAAGATATTTTTCAACTTCTGGAAGAAGCAATAGATGTTTGTGAAGATGTATCCAACATCGTAGAAGGGATTGTCCTGAAACATGCTTGATTCGATGGCATTTGTTATATTTCTTGTTCTTGCCGCGCTTGCTTTTGATTTTCTCAACGGATTTCATGATTCCGCCAATTCTATTTCCACTGTTGTTTCCACCCGCGTTCTCTCACCGAAATATGCTGTCATCTGGGCGGCTTTTTTTAATTTTGCCGCCGTATTCTTTGTGGGTACTGCCGTCGCGCATACCGTTGGTAAAGGCATCATCCATATTGACATTGTCGATAATTTAGTGATTCTTTCCGCTCTCAGCGGCGCCATCATCTGGAACATCACAACCTGGTATTACGGACTGCCCAGCAGTTCATCGCATGCCCTGATTGGAGGTCTTATCGGTGCGGGTGTTGCCAAAGCGGGCACCAGCACACTCGTTTGGTCGGGTATCATCAAAACAACTGTTTTTATAATTGTTTCTCCTGCTATCGGCATGGCGCTGGGATTTACTTTCATGGTTCTGGCCATGAATCTGAGCCATAATTCCAATATTGCTAAATCCGATAAACTCTTTCGTAAACTCCAGCTTGTGTCCGCGGCGGTTTATTCATTAGCGCACGGCATGAACGACGCTCAAAAAACAATGGGCATCATCGCCATGTCTCTTTTCAGCAAAGGATTGCTGGGCAATACCTTTCACATTCCTTTTTGGGTAATTATTGCCTGCTATACGATGATTTCTCTGGGAACCATGTTCGGCGGCTGGCGTATCGTTAAGACTATGGGTACCAAAATTACCAAGCTCCAGCCTATGGGCGGTTGCAGCGCTGAAGCTGCTGCTGCCTGCTCAATCATCGGTGCGACTGTAGCCGGAATTCCCGTGAGCACGACCCACACCATTACCGGTGCAATTGTTGGTGTAGGTTCCACTAGAAGACTTTCCGCTGTGCGCTGGGGTGTTGCCGGCAATATTATCTGGGCTTGGATTTTAACAATACCCATTTCCGCTTTCATTTCCGCCGTAACTTACGTTATCGTATCATATTTCATCCATTAAAATAAGCTTTTCGGCACTAACGGAAAATATTATTGATAAATTTCTAGTTTTGCCGTAAATCTGTTTTTCAGTTACATCTGTTCAATAATATAGAGAAAAAAATTCAGGAGACTTTCATGCCACAAAAATCGTTGCCTTTTACGAAAGAGCAAATCGAAAAAATAATAAAACAATATCCTACGCCTTTTCATCTTTACGACGAAAAAGCTATTCGGGAAAACGCGCGCGCCTTTAAGAACGCCTTTAACTGGAATGAAGGTTTTAAAGAATTTTACGCTATCAAAGCCGCTCCCAATCCCTATTTGATGAAAATACTGCATCAGGAAGGCTTCGGCGCTGATTGCAGTTCGCTGGCCGAACTGATTATGGCGCAAAAAACCGGCGTAACCGATGAAGAAATCATGTTTTCTTCCAACGACACGCCCGTGGAAGACTTTCTACTGGCCAAAAAATTAAAAGCCATCATCAATCTGGACGATATCAGCCACATTGCCTATCTCGAAAAATGCGCCGGACTCCCTTCTTTGATTTGCTTCCGCTACAATCCCGGCAAGTTGAAAAAAGGTAACCATATTATCGGCCACCCTGAAGAAGCGAAATACGGCTTCACCAGAGAACAGCTTTTTGAAGGCTATAAAATTTGCAAAGAAAAAGGCGTTAAACGGTTCGGCATTCATACCATGGTCGCCTCCAACGAACTCGATGCCTATTATTTTGAAGAAACCGCTGAAATATTGTTTCAACTTGTAGCGGAAATTTCACAAAAGCTGAAAATCAAATTTGACTTTGTCAATATCGGCGGGGGAGTGGGCATACCTTACCGGCCGGAACAAAAACGCATTGACCTTAAAGCAATGAGCCGCGGCATCAAGAAACAATATGAAAAAATTATTGTTGCCAACGGCCTTGCCCCACTGAAGCTTTTTACGGAATGCGGTCGCTATATTACCGGCCCTTACGGTTACCTGGTTTCCCGCGTTTTGCATATTAAAGACACTTATAAAAAATTCGCCGGCCTCGATTCCTGCATGGCCAACCTGATGCGTCCCGCTCTTTACGGCGCTTACCATCACATCACAGTTATGGGCAAGGAAAAAAAACCTCATACTTTTGTCTATGACGTAACCGGTTCGCTTTGCGAAAACAACGACAAATTCGCCATTGACCGTAAACTGCCGAAACTCGAACAAGGCGATATTATTGTAATCCATGATACCGGCGCGCACGGCTTCGCCATGGGCTTCAACTACAACGGCAAACTTCGCTCGGCAGAACTGCTTTTAAGAGAAAACGGCAAAGTCGTGCAAATCCGCCGTGCCGAAACAGTAAAAGATTACTTGGCTACATTGAATTTTAATGGCTTGACCAGCTTCAAAGTGTAATTAAAATGGTTAAGCTTTTGTAAATATTTCGAATAAGCGTCAATCCAAAGTTGAGGCAGCACAAGAGAGAGAACGAATGGCGCTCCGTTCACAACTTCTTCCTGTCTTCCGTAAAACTTATTGAAAAAGAACGAATAGGTTCTAAAACCATCAAAAAACACGACGTCCCTAAAACACCTTACCAAAGAATCATGGAATCAAAATATGTTGATGAAGCTGTCAAACTTTCCCTGACGAAACAACTTGAACTTTTAAACCCTTTTGAGTTAAATAATATCATGCAAATCAAATTTAAAAAAATTACAAGGCTTCGGTAACATTTATTATGAGGCATCGTTTACTAAATATCAGATTCCCCTGGTCAACATTTATTTATGAGGCAACAGGACAAGCGAATTTTCTTAGGAAACAGATAAAAAGAATTGTCAAGAAAATTATGATAATGTTGCAAAAAAGAATGGTTTTTAGCAAAGGGGGTTTTATGAAAACAGATTTAAGTTATTTTTCGTTTCGTTAATTGCTTACGCTCAGGATATATACAAACAGGGTGCATGTAGAGCCGATATCGAAAAATTCTGCAAGGATATCAAACCAGGTCACGGTCAGATAGCGCAATGTATAAAGCAGCATGAAGCGGAACTCTTACCTGCCTGTGAGGATCATATTTATACAGAAAAAGAAAAGGTACGTGATTTTATCAAAGCCTGTAAACCTGATGCGGAAAAAATATGTAAAGGTGTCATGCCGGGCAAGGGAAGAATTTATCGCTGTCTGAAATCAAATGAAGCCCAGTTGTCACCGGATTGCAAAGCGCATTTTAAAAAATAAGCAAGGTTAATAGTTCCCATTTCCAAGCTAATGATTCACGATAAAATAATTATCGGGTACTAAAAATGCCAAAACCATATCATTTATTCAAGTATGATCCCCACGAGGGCGATGACTTTACTGTTATCGCCCATCGTGGGGCGTCGGCCTATTATCCTGAAAATACTCTACCATCGTTTGAGGGTGCCATTGACATGGGCGCGGATATGATTGAGCTTGACGTTCAGCTTACATCGGATAGAAAAGTTGTTGTCTTTCACGATGAAAAAATAACTCGCTGCACTGATGGACGGGGGAAAATTACCGATTATACACTTGCTTCATTGAAAAAACTGGACGCGGGTAGTTGGTTCGATAAAGATTTTGAAAACACAAGGATACCGACGCTGGCTGAAGTTTTGGATTTATGCAAAAATAAAATCGCGGTAAATATTGAAATCAAAACCGAAGCGGTTAGCAAAATGTTCTTCGGCGGTATTGAAGAAAAATGTCTGAAAATTGTTGAACAAAGCGGCATGAATGAGCATGTCGTGTTTTCCAGTTTTGATCCACGCGCAATTATGCACTTAAAACAAATAGACAGCACCGCGGCAGTAGCCGTGCTATTTGAAAAAAAACACTATGGTTCTAAATTGCCTTCGGATATAATGGAGTTACTGGGCGCCGACGCTTTTAATTGTTCCGGCTCTTATTTTAAAAAGAAGTGGATTGCAGATATTGCATTAAATAATATTCCCGTAAATATTTACACCGTCAATGACGCGAAGAACATGAAACGATTTATTAATATGGGTGTCAGCGGAATTTTTACCAACAACCCGGATATATTGAAAAGAGTGGCGGCAGATATAAAACAAAAGCAAAAAAGCGAAAGCCAGGGATAATGAATATATCCGTCTCTTTGATTAAAACGATTGAAGTCTCTCTTGCTACCTTAATTAAGGTATCGGGGACGGACATACGCCTGCACGGAACGGAAAACGTGCCTGATCAGCCCGTACTCTATGTCATCAATCATTTTACGCGTTTAGAAACAATCTTAATGCCGTATATAATCAAAAAGAGTATTAAAAAATATCCCATTTCTCTGGCGCACCATTCCTTCTTTAGCGGTGAAATGAGCACTTTTATGGATAAGGTGGGCGCAATTTCCACCATTGATCCAAACAGGGATAAAATTTTTATCAACGCGCTTTTCACCGACAGTCACCCGGTCATTATTTTTCCGGAAGGCCAGATAATAAAGGATAAGAAGATCATCGAGAAAGGCAAACATATAGTTTACAACGCAGGTATCAGACGGCCGCCTCACTCCGGAGCAGCGCAAATCGCTTTGCGGACCGAATTTATACGTGAAAAATTGCGCAACTTCCGTTCCCGCGGCGATAGTTCATCCATTGCCTGTATCGCTGAGCACTTCGGTTTCGACCCTGCAGATGTAGACAAAATTATAAATAAAGAAACTTATATTGTACCGGTGAACATCACCTATTATCCTGTCCGCGCGCAAGAGAATGCCATAAGCAAACTTGCCGGCAAGTTTATCAATAATATTTCAACGCGTTTTCAGGAAGAGCTGGAAGTTGAAGGTCCCATGATACTGGGCAAGGTGGATATTGATATTAACTTCGGAAAACCGATGCCGGTAAAAAAATATATCGTTACAAGTTCTGGGATGAGTAAGATGCTGGCGGATAATAACCCTTACCTGAACCCGGAGGAGTTTAAAAAATTAGTACCTTTCAAAAAATTATGCGTCAGTATGAGATATGATTATATGAATGCCATATACGGTATGACGACTATTAATCATGATCATCTGTTCTCTTATATTTTGACAAAATATTGGAAAAACCGTTTCAGTGAAGACGACTTCAAAAATCGTGTTTTCCTGGCCATCGAATATTTGCGTAAAATCAGTGTATCCAATTGTCACACCTCTCTTTATAGAAAACAGCTTTACCTTCTTAACGATGATTATAATGAGAAGTATGAAAATTTTATAAAAGAAAGCGTATCCAGCAACTACATTAAATTGGAAAACGGGATAATCACTAAGAATAGCGAACGATTCAGTAGAAGATCTGATTTCCATACCATCAGGAGAGATAATATAATTGAAGTTCTCAAAAACGAAATAGAGCCTCTTCGTGATTTAACCAAAACGATGGATAGACTGATGTTTCTTCCCGCTTTCTTTATACGGTGGAAGATAAGAAATCACTTTATCAAGCTGGATAAGGTTCTCTTTGAGCAGGATTATCAGAAGTATTATATAAAAGATGAGAGTAAGCCCAGAAATATTGGGGAGACTTTCTTCTTGAAGCGGTTTTTTAGCTCAAAAGGGATTATTCTGGTTCATGGATATTTGGCGGCGCCGGAAGAGATCAGACCGCTTGCGGATTATCTTTATAAGAACGGATATAATGTGTATGGGGTCCGGTTGCGCGGACATGGTACAGCGCCGGAGGATCTTGCCATCCGTAGCTGGCAAAAATGGTACAATTCTGCAAGCCGCGCTTACATTATCATGAAAAATAGCGTTAAGACTTTCTCCGTCTGCGGATTTTCCATGGGTGGCGGAATAGCCCTGCTGCAAGCGGCCAATAAGCCGGGCAGATTTGCCGGAGTGATATCCATCAATGCTCCTCTCAAACTAAAGAGCATTGCCTCCAAATTTGCACCTGTTGTTACCTTATGGAATAAGTTTCTTTCAAAAATTAATGTAAATAAAGTTAAAATGGAATTCGTGGAAAATACGCCGGAAAATCCCGATATAAACTATGTTCGCAATCCGGTGAGTGGAAGCAACGAGCTGGAAAAACTAATGAAGCAGGTCGAAGATCAACTGAAAAATGTGAAGGGCCCTGCTCTTATCATACAGGGGTCGGATGATCCTGTAGTGAATCCGATGAGTGGACTGGAAATCTTTGAAAAGCTCGGCACAAAGGAAAAACAACTTCTCAGGGTTTATGCCAAACACCATGGCATATTGCGGGGAGAAGGAGCGGACGAGGTTAATGCAATGGTTTTGATGTTTTTAGAAAAAGTATCATCCCGTAGTTGACTTATTATGCAGGTAAGGTGATCGAAATATAATTATAAGAAAGTATTTTAATGATTGATAAGTGGATAAAAGAAATAAAAAAAGAATCTCCACCGGACATGCTCGGCATGATTCTTTTGCATAACGGAATAGTGCGGGCGACAGCGAAAAACGGCGGTAAGGTTCAGGCGATGAATCTTTCCTACGATAAGGCAAAGCTTAAAACCGTTCTGAATGAATTTAAGAAAAGAGACGGCATCGTTGACATCAAGGCATGGATTAATGAAGGTCATCTTAAAATAGGCGACGACATTATGAATGTTTGTGTGGCCGGTCGATTCCGCAAGGATGTTTTACCCGTCTTTCAGGAACTCCTCACGATGATTAAAACGAAAATCGTCATAGAAGAAGAACTGTAAAAAAATGACTATTTTTACCATTGGTAAATAATATAAAAATACCGTGTCAATAATTAAGTATACTGTCCCCAGAATTCCCTGACGGACCGTTGCCTGAGCTCAAGCGAAGGGCAAACTAATAGTTTGAGGTATTAATATGACAATTACCAAATACAAAAATCCGATTTTTTTCTACAGTATCTCAACAGTTTTTCCATGGGCATTCTGGTTTATTGCCGGATACGTTAGCCACATTACTCTTCTTATAGTAATCAATACTTGAAGATTGCCGGCATCCTGGGATTTATCGGATTGATATGTCTAATGGGAGTAGCGTCTTGGCTGATCTCTAAAGATTCAGATCTGCGGACTGATATATCGTCAAGATTTTTTAATTTAAGACGATTAAACCACGTTTTCTTCTTCTCAGTTGCTTTCTGATGTTATTGAGCATATTGCTTGCGCAAGCCATTTCGCTGCTGCTTGGATATAGTGCATCGCAGTTTGTAATCACTGGGCATTTTACGTTCACATCTGGGATTTTTCCTGTGTGGTGCATGTTAAGTATTGCTCCAATAATAGAAGAGTTAGCCTGGCATTCTTACGGCACCGATTGTTTGCGCAATAAAATGAACCTCTTCAAGACATCATTGCTTTTTGGCGCTTTCTGGGGCATCTCACATTCCACTTTCTACTATCAGAAATTATTACCAGAGTAATCTTGTAGAAACCGGTTGGATTTACGGTGTGAACTTTCTGGTGAGCATTCTTCCCTTAATATCTACGCCTTTTTTGCCTTTAAAATTCTTACAAGAAATCTTGCTATATTTTGATTAGATATGATAAGCATTTTTAGGTAGAAACCTTGTAGAAATAGAGATTTTAAGTGTCAGTTTGTCATTTCGAAGCGAAGGGAGAAATCTTGAATATTAATCCTTCAATAGTCCTCATCCTGATAAATCGGAATTTACCCTAGGCACTATGCGGAATGACACGAAACAGTTTGTTTAATTTTTTCTTAACGAATAACCAATGAATTCACAAACAAATCGTGCCATAGGCGTATTCGATTCCGGCATCGGCGGCTTGACGGTCGTCCGTTCGCTTATGGAACGTCTGCCTTTTGAAAACATCATATATTTCGGCGATACCGCACGCGTACCCTACGGCGTCAAATCTGTGGAAACAATCAATCGCTACGCGGCGGAAATTACCGAATTTCTTATCAAGAAAGATGTAAAACTGCTGGTTGTCGCTTGCAACACAATGGCGGCGGTCGCCCATCAGACCATTGTTGATTTGTCCCACGTGCCTGTGGCGGCGGTCGCCTCTCAAAAAATTGTTGAAACTGTGCCCGTGCTGGAAGTCATTGATGCCAGCGCCCGTATTGCCATCCAAAAAACCAGAACCAAATCAATCGGCGTAATAGGGACACCGGCAACCATCAACAGCAATGCTTACGCCCGGGCTATCCACCTGTTGGATAAAGAAGCGAAGGTTTTTTCGCAGGCCTGCCCTCTTCTTGTGCCCCTGGTGGAAGAAGGATGGTTTGACCATCCGGCAACAAGGCTAATCGTTCAGGAATACTTAAAACCGGTTATAGCCGAACAGGTGGACACACTGGTTTTAGGCTGTACCCATTATCCTCTTTTAAAGCCATTACTTCAGGATATTCTTGGAAACGGAGTAAATCTAATTGATTCGGCGGAAGCTATGGCGGACATTGCCGCTGATTTGATTGATCAACAAAAAATAGGCAACAAAAACAGTTCACCGCCGGAGTATACTTTTTATGTCAGCGATTTGCCCTATCGTTTTCAAACAATCGGTGAACGCTTCATGGGACGCACGCTGGGCCGTGTAGAATTGGTGAGCCTTTAAACTATGAAAATTCTTCTTGCCGGCTACAATCTGGATTACGACCTTATCCGCGCGCTGAAAAATAAAAGCGGATTGCAACAGGATTTAACACCCGAAACAATCTCGGCCGCCTACGCGCGCATCAGCCGAAGCCCGAGGCCGGTCAATGAATTGCGCGAAATATCCCGCGACGAAGTGGACAAGGCGCGTCAGTCCAACCGCAACATAGTGTTTGAAATGGGGCACAGCTCCGTTGCCGAACATGCCGTTTTCAATATCGATGTTATCGGCGTCTCCCGCCTGCTGGTTGAAGAAATTGAAAAGTTCCGCCTGTGTTCATTCACGGAAAAATCACAGCGTTATGTTCTCTTTAACAAAGATTTTGTCATTCCCGAAGAACTCAAACTGGCCAACCTGACCGACTTGTTCACCGATACTGTCCAGACGCAAAATGACTATTATCATGCGCTCTATGAGAAATTAAGACCGTACATCTTTGACCAACACAAAACGCTGGCGGAAAATCCGGCAAACAAATCACTTTTGGAAGGTTGGGCCAAGGAAGACGCTCGCTACGCGATATCATTAGCGACTCAAACTCAACTGGGAATGACCATTAATGCCCGCAATCTGGAGCTGATTCTCAGGCGACTGGCCGCCCATCCTTTAGCTGAAGCCAAAGATTACAGCGGGAAATTGTACTCTGTAACAAAAGACATCGCGCCTTCCCTTATCCGTTATACTCAAGCTACGGATTATGACAAATTTACCAGACAAAATCTGCGCAGCCAGGCTTCTGATTTATTACAAAAATTTTCCTTCTCTTCCAAAAAATTATCTGATGTGCAATTGACTTCGTTTACTTCCACTGCCGATAATCGGATTGCCGCGGCATTACTTTTTTCTTCGTCCGACATAAATTATTCCCAGTGTTTAAGTATGGCGGGTAAAATGACTCCTCTGGAAAAAAGGACCCTGTTCAAAACAGCGTTTGAAAATTTACAGGCTCATGACTCCGTATTGCGGGAAATGGAAAATGTTGATTTGCAATTTGAACTAATCTTGAGCTCCAGTTGCTTCGCCCAGTTGAAAAGACACCGTATATCCACCATTATCGCCCAAGATTACAATCCACAATTAGGCGTAACAATGCCTCCTTCTATTAAATCCATAGGCCAGCAAAAGGATTTCATGGACATCATGCGGCAGACACAAAATGCTTATGAGCAAATCCAGAAAAAAGCGCCGTTTGCCGCCGCTTATGTTTTGACAAACGCGCACCGCAAAAGGGTTTTGATGAAATTCAACGCCCGTGAAATGTACCATCTGGCGCGTCTGCGCGCAGATCAGCACGCTCAATGGGATATTCGCGACTTGACAATAAAAATGCTGAAGAATGCCCAAAAAGTTATGCCCCTCACACTGATGATGGCTTGCGGCAAAGATAATTTTCCTGACCTTTTTAAGAAGACTTTCCCCGTGAATGGATCAGGCACAATAAAAAAAACTAAATGAAGATAGCCCATAATAAAAAGCAATTATATATTCTTCTGGTTACCACACTCAGTTCATTTCTGACACCGTTTATGGGCTCCGCGGTCAATGTTGCCCTTCCCGCTATTGCCAAAGAACTGTCAATGACAGCCCTGTCTCTAAGTTGGGTGGCAACATCTTTTATTCTTGCCGCCACCATGACTCTTATTCCTTTAGGCCGGCTGGCCGACATCTATGGCCGAAGACGATTTTATGTCTATGGAGCATTGCTTTTTACTATAGCCTCTTCTTTTTGCATATGGTCTCCTTCGCAGTTTTTCCTAATAGCCGCTCGCACCATCCAGGGAGTCGGCGGAGCAATGATCTTCAGCACCGGTACGGCTATGCTGGTATCAGCTTATCCTCTTGAGGAACGAGGCAAAATAATAGGAATCAATGTAGCAGCAGTTTATATAGGTTTAACCATCGGCCCTTTTATCGGCGGATTGTTGACAGAGCATTTCGGATGGAGATTCATTTTTCTTTTTACTGCGGCATTGGGTTTAATCATTACATTAATTGCTACGGCAACTATTAAAGAAGAACGGTCTGAAAACAACGGTGAAGGTTTTGACTTTACCGGTTCTTTGCTTTATGCGATGGCTCTTTTCGCCATTATGTATGGACTTTCTCAGCTACCGTCATTAAATGCAGGATTTCTAATCTGCATAGGTGTTATTTGTCTGGCCTTATTTATTTCCCGTCAGTTGAAAAACCCGTTTCCTTTATTGGATATACACTTATTCTTGAACAATAAAGTTTTTGCTTTTTCCAATTTAGCCGCTCTGATTAATTATTGCGCTACATTTGCAGTTACATTTTTACTCAGCCTTTATTTGCAGCACATTAGGATGCTGACTCCTTCGCAAGCAGGCTCCATTCTGGTCGCTGCGCCTGTTGTGCAGGCGCTTTTTTCACCACTGGCCGGAAAACTTTCCGACCGTTTTGAGCCTCAGATCATCGCTTCCATTGGCATGGCTCTGAATGTAATCGGCCTTATCCCGTTAATTTTTATCAACAACAATACAAGCATTTATTGCATTGTCTTTTATCTCATTGTTCTTGGTTTAGGATTTGCTCTCTTTTCCTCACCGAACGTTAATGCAATCATGAGCGCCGTGGAAAAAAAATATTACGGTGTTGCTTCGGCCACCGTGGGTACTATGAGACTTACCGGTCAAATGTTCAGCATGGGAATTACCATGCTGGTTTTTGCCGTCATTTTAGGAGATTACCCCATCTCTGATGCTAATAATTATCTCCTCCTAAAAAGTGCCAAATTTATTTTCGCCATACTGGCTGTTATCTGTTGTGTAGGAATTTTTGCATCGCTGGCGCGGGGAAAGATGCACAAT
>DCVU01000142.1 GCA_002327415.1 Smithella sp. UBA2180 | reverse complement strand
AGTGTTTTTCAATAAATAGAACCATCATCAATTATTTTTTAAATCCAAAATCTTTAATATCAAATTTTCTAACAACACGGTTGCCTTTACCTTTTTCATTCTGTTTTCCCCCTGTTTATGAATGATTTCTGTTTTGCAAAGTCGTTTTTTATTTTTGTTTTCTGGATTCCCGCCTTCGTGGAAATGACAGAGGTTAGGTGTTGACTTGCTTCAATCCTTCGATGATGAAGGTAAATTCATCTTCAGCTATGGTGCGCAAATCAAGCAGTATTTCATCTTTATCCACCCGGGCAATTACCGGAACTTCAATCTTACGCAATTTTTCTTCCATTTTGCTTGCGGACATTTTTTTATTTTTGATGGCTACTAATATAGTTGAAATTTGTTGTGTAGGCAAAGACCCGCCGCCGGCTGCCGCAAAATCTTCACGGATTGAAAATTTCAGCGAATCGAAATTTTCCTTCTGCAATTTTGTAATTAATTTTTCAGCACGTTTCTTTACATCAACAACAGATTCGGTCAAAGCTTTCAACGCTCTTAATTTTTTTACTGCCTGGGCAGGATTGAGATAGTGCATCAATGTGGCTTCCAATGCGGCCAGTGTAAATTTGTCAATGCGCAGCGCACGGTTCAACGGATTCTTTTTTATTTTCGCCAGAACTTCTTTTTTGCCGACGATGATTCCAGTCTGTGGGCCGCCCAGCAGTTTGTCACCGCTGAAGGTGACCACATCAATTCCAGTTGCCAGCGTTTCGCGAACGGTGGGCTCATGCTGAAGGCCATAGAGGTTAAGATCAATCAGACAGCCGCTCCCCAGATCATCCATAACCGGAATGCCGCGGCTTTTTCCCAAAGCGACCAGCGATTCGATATCCGCCTCTTCGGTAAAGCCGACGATGCGGAAGTTGCTGGTGTGTACTTTCATAATCAGGCCCGTTTTGTCATTGACGGCTTTTTCGTAGTCGCCGAGACGTGTACGGTTGGTGGTTCCTACTTCGCGAATTTTGGATGCGCTTTTTTTCATTATTTCCGGGATGCGGAATTCGCCGCCGATTTCGATGAGCTCGCCCCGTGATACGATTGCTTCTTTTTTCTCGGCCAGAGTATTGAGAACCAGCAAAACGGCCGCCGCATTGTTGTTGACGATTAAGGCGTCTTCTGCCCCGGTGAGAGCGCAGATCAGCGAACTGACATGATCGTAGCGCTGGCCCCGCTCACCTTTGGCTAAATCAAATTCCAGATTGGAATAGCTGCTGCCCACTTCCATAATTCGCTGCAGTGCTTCGGGGCAAAGCGGCGCGCGGCCTAAATTTGTATGCAGGATAACACCGGTGGCGTTAACTACGCGGCGCAGGCTGTAGCGGTATAATCCTTTAATTGACTTTTCCACTTCGCAGGCAACGGCTGTCGCGTCGGGACAGGATTCCGTAGAAATATTTTTCCTGGCATTGACAATTTTATCTCTTAGATCCTGCACAACCTTGCGGCAGGTTTCTTTGACAATTTCGCGCGGCGTCAAAACATAGATATTTTGTTTTTCCAGAATCAAAAGAACTTCGTCAATTTTCGGCAATGTCTTTAACATTTCTTTTTTTAGTTCATCCATATAAGTCCTTTGTCGTCATTCCACCTGCGGGAATGTGTCGCAATTAACTTTCGTGTCATTTCGAAGCAAAGCGAGAAATATTGATTTCAATAAATTCAGCACCTTAAGATTCCTCACATACGTTCGGAATGATATGCTTTGCTATTGCGGCACAGTCTTTGCGCGAGGAATGACATCATTTATATATTTTATTGCTGGAGTAATAAAATTAAGATCGCTTATTCTTCGCTTAAATTATTTGCGCAAATTATATTTAATCATCTTCAACTGCAATCCTTTGCGGCTGAGACCCATTTTCTTAGCTGCGTTGGTGACATTACCACCGGCGTCCTCAAGGCATTTGATAATCATCTGCCGCTCAACATTCTCCACGTGCCCGCGCATGTATTCTTTAAAAGGTTTTTTGCTGTCATCTGCCGTCATCGCAATAATCTTATCAAGGGAAATTTTGAATTCATCGGGAACTTCCCGGGGAGTAATCCGGTTATCCTTCGCCAGAAGCATCATCCTCTCGACAAGGTTCTCCAGTTCACGAATATTGCCCGGCCATTCATAGCGCAAGAGCATTTCTTTTACTTCATCTTCCATACTGACGGAACGCTCCAGTTTTTTGTTGAATTTGTCCATAAAAAAATCGATCAGCGGAAGAATATCTTCTTTTCTTGCTCTGAGAGGCGGAATATCAATAGGAAAAACATTTAGACGATAGTACAAGTCTTCGCGAAAATTTCCTGCCTGCACCTGGCGCAGAAGATTCTGATTGGTGGCGGCTATAATTCGTACATCGATTTTGATCGTCCGCAAACCGCCGACCCGCTCAAATTCCTGCTCTTGAATAACTCGCAGTAGTTTTACCTGCATCTCGCGCGGAATCTCCGCTACTTCATCAAGAAACAAAGTCCCTTTGTGGGCCAGTTCAAATTTCCCCGGTTTGGTAATGACAGCACCGGTGTAAGCGCCTTTTTCATAACCGAAGAGTTCGCTTTCCATTAACGTTTCAGCAATAGCGGCGCAATTGAGTTTGATAAGCGGATTATTTTTGCGCGGAGAATTGTAATGAATCGCATCGGCAACCAATTCTTTGCCCGTACCCGTTTCACCTGTAATCATAACTGTTGTCGTTGTCTGGGCGACTCTTTTAACCGCGTCGAATATTTCCAGGGTTTTGGGGCTTATGCCGATAATTCCTATACGCTCAATGTCAGCCGGCGGCAAAGATAATTCGTTTTCTTTCAAGGTACGTGTTTTTATCGCTTTGGAAATGATGTTCTTTAAATCATCAAGATCGAAAGGTTTGGTAATATAATCAAACGCTCCTTTTTTCAGAGCTTCCACGGCCGTTGCAATGGTACCGTGAGCGGTAATCATGATTACGGGTATTTCCGGATAACGTTCAGAAATACTGGTCAGCAATTCCATGCCGTCAATATCCGGCATTTTCAAATCTGTAATAATAACGGCTATTTTATTTAACTGTAGAATCTGCAGAGCTTCACGCCCGTTAGAAGCGGAAGAAACTTCAAATCCTTCCTTCTTCAGCATGGCGGACAACACCAGCCGCATATTCAGTTCATCATCAACTATTAAAATCTTTCCCATGGTTTTTAATTATTACGCTTTGGAATATAAATCAAGCCGGATTGTTTTTATCCTATTCGTCCGTTTTAAGTCTGATGGTAAATGCAGTGCCCTGAAAAGGAATTGAGTTCACGCTGATATTGCCACCATGATCCTTAATTATTTTATGACAGATGGCCAACCCCAGCCCGACACCTCTTTCCTTAGTCGTGAAAAATGGCTTAAAAATATTTTTGATGTCTTTTTTATTTATTCCAGTTCCTGTGTCCTGAATGGTCACGCTTATTGTCCCTTCTGTTTCTAATTCCTCTTTCGATGTACGAAAAGTCAAAGTGCCGCCCTGCGGCATTGATTCAATTGCGTTTAGCGCTATATTCAAGATTACCTGCATAAATTGCTGTTCATCTATTTCCACTTCGGGAAGGCTTTCATCCATATCCCGGGCAATGGCAATTTTTTCCACCAATTTATTTACGGCGATAATAGAAATGACTTTTTTAATAACCAAGTTGACATTCTGAGATCCAAGGTTAAGTTTGTATGGCCGCGCGTAATCGATTAACTGACTGACAACGGTGTTCAATCTGTCGGTCCCCTCGACAATAACATTCAGAAGTTCCTGCTGTTCTTGAGTGCACGCTTCCGATTGCAGATATTGCGCCGCTCCTTTGATGGAGCCCAGCGGATTACGGATTTCATGAGCGACAACAGGAGCCATTTCCGCCAGCATCAGCGCCTTTTCTCTTTCCAGTTTTTCGTCAAATTCATAAAGAGAAGTAAAAACATCTTTACTATCCGGATAAAAGTAACTGAATATCTTTCTTAAAATCATTTTCATCGGCGAAAAAGAAAGGGAGATTAGAAAAGCTGCTATTAATAAACCCATGATGGTAGGCGGAGTACCGTTGAAAAATAAAGCCGCAAAATAAAAAATTACAGCACCGGTAATAGTATTGACAAAAATCACTAACCATCGTGCAAAGAAATCATGCAGTTCACGAAGCTGCGGATAAGCGATGACCAGCAAAATAAAATAAAGCAAAGCTGACGAAGCAATTCCTTTTATTACCGGCAAGTTGAATCCCCAGTAATTTAACAAATCTATATTACTTAAAACCAGAGCAACAGGACACACGAAAAGTAAATACCCGAAACGCTTTTTTTCATTGCCGGATGGCAATTTATTGACATGCCACAGCAGCGCTATATAGCACAGGCCCAAAGCAAAGAGCGTGTATGATGCCATGACGGCATTAAAATAAACACAGTTGGACAAAGAAGTGAAAACGAAAACAGTTCCGCACAGACTTGCCAAAGTGAAAACAACAAACACCCTCCGGGAAATTAATGATTTGTTTCTGGTTAGATAGCGAAAAAATGCGAGCGCAAATGGCGCGATGGCCAAAGCTCCAAGATATCTGATTTTTAACAAAAAGCCGAAATGAAAAATATTCCCGAAGGAAATTGCCGCCTGCGAAATAAACACAGCTGCGCAGAGGCGGGAGAAGGAAGCCTGCAGCCTATCCTTCTTGCCGGTAATCAGAAGCGAAACGGCAATGGTAAAACTGGTCGCGGCCAGAATAAACGTATCCATAATTACCTTTATCGAACCGTTTTACAGAAATATTAATTTTGAGCGCATATGATTATTCTATATCACTAAAATGCAGAAAACCGGTTACCAGGAATTTTTATTTACTTCCCATATTACTAAAACCGGCCAGCGATATTTTAAACATGAACCTGACGTCGTCATCGGTCTCGGTTAAATCAAATCCCATAGCCCAGCATTGTTTGTGATAAATAAATCCTAACGTGTTCTCTATTGTCTTGGAATTAAATAGATCGCGTCTCGAAATAAACGTACCATCAATATTTCTAGTAATTACCGCCTTCAAATAAAGATTGATTTCTTCAATAGAGTCTAAGGTATTACGGTAACCGATCGTCATCACATCTCCGCGCCAATCTTTGATATTTACATCATAATTCGTTTGTTTCCAGCCATCGTATACATTGTAAATATTGCGCGCCATGAAAGATAAATATTTGTGAGGAGTGAGATCAAATTCTATCCCAAGATCGGAGAAAGGCCTTCTTTCCTGAGTGACACCTTCCATACTTTTATTGGCTTCATGTATGTCATAAGTCTGAAATAATTTAAGTCGAAGGAATTCCATATAACTGTATGCGCCATAATCATCCTTTATTTTTGCCGTAAAAGTGTTGGTAAGAGACCAGGCAACGGCATTTTGCTCTGTAAAAGCATTACCGGACACCGTTGTGAAGGGATTTGTACCGGACATAATAAATGGTGATGAAGCGGGCAAATAATAATCGGGAACATTGTTCATGTTCACGTCAGGAATATAGGAATAAATTATTTCCGGTTTTATTTCATGCCTTACTTTTTCCCAACCATTTACATTAACATTGAATATGCGGGAAAGCTGGCTGCTTAAAGATACCGACGCATTAAAAACAGTTCTATCGGCCGTCTTGTTTTTTGAATCGGTTTGATTATCGTCCCTGCTCCAAAATGTTTCTTTAAAGGCAAACTGCGGATTTATTTTAACGGACTGGGATATATTAAACGGAACAGAAACAGTTGGTGAAAAATCAACGTAGTGACCCTTTTGGCCTTCACCCCGGTAGAAATAATCGTAAGTGCCTGCGAATTCGTAATACACAGGAGTATTGAAGAAAGGCTGTTTGATGCCCGTCAAAACTATTTCCGGATATTTTTGCAAAGTTTGATCATTATTGACGGCCGCAAAATCATCAGTAGAGCTGATCAAACCCGTCAAATTGTAATTGGACCATCCTTTAACGACGCGGACCGTTGATTCCAAAGAACGCAGAGATTGATCACCCTGAAAAGGAACATTCTTAAACTGGTCATCTGCCGTTAGGGTATAATGATCAAGGTAGTAGTTGTGTGCTGAAAAATCTTTAAAGTACCATTTGTCGGAAACCTGGCGCAAATCAGTTCTCACATAGAATTGGGAATCAAAATTTGTTTGGTGATTTAAATAATAAGACCAGCGATTATGCGCATCCTGCCAGTCGCGGCTGGTTGCCGTATCGATCGTTTCGGTAACATGTTTCGTATCATTTATGTAATCGCCGTAAAAAGTACCGAATGAATTGTTTCCTAAATAGTATCTGAATTCTGCGCCTTCTTTAAATCCTCTTTTCTCGATGTAACGCTGATAAAACGTCGCATCCATCTGAGGAGAAATCGCCCAGAAATAAGGAACTTCGACATCGATACCATCCTTATCTCTGGAGTAGGAAAGATACGGTATAAGAAATCCCGATTGACGTTTAGTTTTTGCAGGAAAAGGAAGATATGGAGAATAGAACACCGGCAAACCTTTCGTAAGAAACCTGGCATTTTTCATTAGACCATAACCTTCAATTGTCACCTTCATTTCGCTGCCGGCGATTTCCCAATCAGGGTTATCGCCATCACAAGTTGTGGCAACCGGATTTTCGATGAAATATGTATTTTCTCCGGTCTTCTCAATTTTATCGCCTTTTATATAAAAATGGTTCCTCGCATAAAAAGCATGGGCTTTATAAACTGCTCCGGTTTTGTTTTCAATATTGAAAACAATTTTATCGCCCTGCAGGGTATCTTCTCCCATTTTCAGAGAGGCACTGCCCTGAGCGGTGGCAATATTGTTTTTATTATCCAACTCCATATCATCTGCAGAGAGAGCGGCGCCGCTATAAATTATATTTACTTTCCCTTGAGCATGGTACACGTCACGAACGTTGTCGTAGTCCATGCTGTCCGCTTCAATATTTGCAGGATTGCCGTTTTTTTTGGTTTCGGAAACAGAAGCTCCCTGAAGAGGAGCAATATTGTTTAACTCCATATCAACTTCATCAAGAGCATCGTCGCTATAAATTAAGGTCATTCCCCCTTGAGTATGGAGTACTTCTCGGAAACTGTCTTTGTTCACACCGTCCGCTTTAATTTTCACTAAATTTTCATTATTGGTGGATTCAACAGCAGAAGCCAATGGACAGGAAATCAAAATTATTATTGCAATCAGGAAGGCAATGGTTAAATCAACCTTCAATATATTTAACAAAATAAAGAATATATTATTATTTCTTTTAGAGTTGATTTCTTTCTGCCTGATTGCAATCATCATTCTACCTTTGTTAACTAAACTTTATCTTCTTTACCGATTTTCACTACCACATAAGGCAATTTTAGGAAATGGGATTGTTTAAAACCCCATGATTATGGACTGTTCAAAAATGCTTAGATGCAAGGCGCGCAGTAAAACTCGAATTACAGTTATGCAATAAACTGGAATTCGTTATTTGAACTGTCCCGATTCATCGGGGCAAAAAACCGAACCGCGAGGCGTATATAGATATACGTTGAGCGATGCGGTTTGCAGCGCAGCAGACCATGGTGCCCTTCAGGGTATGAGCGTTTTGTAAAGCCTTTGGCTTTTTCCGGCAAGGAAGGTGTCCAATTATAATTGCGCCTCCCTGCGGGAATGCGCTCCCTGTCAACAGTCCCGAAATGCCTGTTTTATTTCACCGACTAGATAAAAAGAGCCTGTGGCACATATCAGGTCATGTTTTTTAGCCATTGTCTGCGCTTGCTCAATTGCCCGATTTACATTTTTAGTAACAATTGCCGGATAGCCCATTTTTTTCACTATTTCCATAATATCGTTCACCGGCACAGCCCGCTTCGTTTTTAGTTGTGTTAATATTATTACGGAAGCGAGAGGAACTATTTTTTGCAGCATTTGACGATAGTTTTTATCAGAAAGAGCACCAAAGATAAGAATTAAACGGCGATAAGAAAAATCTTTTTTTAAAGACCGGCATAAAACGCTGATGCCCGCCGGATTATGAGCTCCATCGAGAAGGAAAAGAGGCTGATTTTGCAAAACCTCGAGTCTGCCTTCCCACTGTGTATTTTTCAGTCCCGCATAAATCGCTGTATCATCAACACTAAAACCATTTTTCTCGCTAATTTCGATTGCAGCTAAAGCTAAAGCGGCATTAGATAACTGATGTTCGCCCCGCAGAGGAATTGTTAAATCTTTCAAGTTGCGATACAGGCCCCGATAGGTAAAAAAACCATTTTTTTGTTTTTTGATTTTTATATCTCTGCCCAGACAGTATAGCTCCGCTTGGCGTTTCCGGCATACATTACTTAATATTCGCAAAACTTCTTTTTGTTTTGCGGCTGTAATACAAATGCCGTTTCGCTTGATGATTCCTGCTTTTGCGATAGTTATTGATTCCAGAGTATTACCCAGATAATCAGTATGATCAAACGCAATATTGGTGATCACAGAAACTAACGGTTTACAAACATTTGTAGCATCCAGCCTGCCGCCTAAACCAACCTCCAATACGGCAATATCAACTTTCTGATTTTTAAAATATACAAAGGCAACGGCTGTCAGAAATTCAAAATAAGTCACCGGCTGTTGAATTTTATCTTTCACGTAGGCGATAGTCCGGTTAAATTCCGGCAAAGAAATTCTCTTTCCGTTGATAACGATGCGCTCCCGAACATCAACCAAATGCGGAGAGGTGTATAGACCAACCTTATAACCGGCGCGGCACAAAATAGAAGCAGTCATTGCCGCAGTTGACCCTTTGCCATTGGTGCCGGCAATCAATATTGTTTTATATGATTTTTGTGGATTTCCCAGCCTTGACAGCAGCTCGGTAATTGCCGTAAGCCCAAAATGCATCTTATCAACATTCAAGCTCGCAAGATATGAAGAAGGATTAAATTTATTCATTTATCTTAAGGGTGTTTAAATACGGATTATTTGACCATCTTTAATAATGTGAATCTTTCTATCTTTTATTACCGACACTTCTTTACGTATAACTTCATAATAGCTTGGTTTCATGTGATACAGGTAAATATCCGGTTTTTTGCCTTTCAATTTTTTAAGTTCCACCTGCAGATAAGACGGAGTGAGGTGTCCTGTTATATTCGCAACATCTTTCATGGAATCCGGCAAAGAAGTTTCGATAAATACTGCATTGAGGTCTTTAATCTTCTTTGCCACCTGCCAGGTCTTCTCGGTAGGCCCAGTGTCGCCGAGGAAAATTACTGCCTTGTTTTTACTTTCAATTACGTATCCGACAGTTTCCACAACATGATGAACATTAATCGCACTGATCTGGAAATCACCTATTGTTTGCTTCCTTCCGGGCTTGATAATTTGGAATTTTATCAGCGGCGCTTTTATGCTGGGTATCCTGGAAAAATCAGGCCAGATAACATCGTTAAAAAGATGACGACGAATTGCCTCGATAATGCCTTTCGTACTGACAATAACTAACTGATTTTTCTTGCACTGATGGAAAACATTTTCGGCAAGAAACATAAGATCCCGAATGTGATCCAGATGAGCATGGGTAATTAAAATGTAATCTATTTTCATCTGTTCTTCAAGGCTTAAAACTGTGGTAACTGTTCCGGCATCTAATAAAACATTTTGCCCGATGAGGAAACTTGTCGTATTATAATCAGGAAGCTGTGAACCGTGACAACCAAGGACTCTTATGTTCATTTGTCCTCCTCATAACTGGATATATTCCACCGGACTACCAATAAAAACAATATCCTTGACTCAGGATTGCTGTCATTAATTAGCACACCTTACCTAAGCAGGCAATAAATTAATAAAACAAGAGAATAATACGAATAATTTTAATCGTTGTCTTATCTGATATCTTGAAGAATTTAATGTTTTTTAGGATTAATATAAAATTTTATTTTCTGATTTTTCTTCACTGGGACTGTATTTGACGGCAAGGCTTCTAATTATTCCTAAACACAATAGAAGAAATCCAAAAGCTACAATCACTTCATAAGATATATTTTGTTCACCATACATCTTTACAATTAACTCGCGAATTACAAAAATTATAGCAGGATCAATCATTGTGTTCAAACGAAACCTGTGGGTTTCAAAATAGACAACAAAACTTCTGAACAATTCGATAATAACGAGGAAAGTTAAAATATTGACTACAATGACATTGAAAGACTGGCCGATAGACTTTGTAAAGAGAAATTCTTTAATTTCCCAGATTGTATGGAAAAGGCCGACAACCAGGACAGCAATAATGAATACTGTAAGTATAATGACGATAATTTTAATCGCCAGATTAAACACTGTGTTCATGGTCGGAATTTTCATTTTTTCTTCTTTTTTATTCTCTGAAGTAATTACGAGTTAAATGTTGCCAGGACATCACATCTTTAAATGCTTTAAGACTTCTCACATCTAACGAATGTGAGAAGTCGAGACCTTTGCACAACTAGCCA
>DCVU01000089.1 GCA_002327415.1 Smithella sp. UBA2180 | reverse complement strand
TGTATCGTTCCTACCCCTATAGTATCTAATTATTAAATCTGGATGCCGGCCTTCGCCGGCATGACCATTTAATTTATTTTTTTAAGTATTTATAATCAAGGGAGAGAAAACAATGAGAAGTGATCTCATGAAAAAAGGTTTCGAGCGGGCGCCGCATCGTTCACTTTTTAAGGCGATGGGTTACACGGATGAAGAAATTGCCAGGCCACTGATCGGCGTCGTCAATTCGGCCAATGAAATTATTCCCGGACACATCCATCTGGATTTAATTACTCAGGATGTCAAAGCGGGAATCCGCATGGCCGGAGGAACACCGGTGGAATTTCCGGTTATCGGCGTTTGCGACGGCATCGCGATGGGACATGAAGGCATGAAATATTCGCTGGCCAGCCGTGAGCTGATTGCCGACTCCATCGAAATCATGGCGATGGCTCATCCTTTTGACGCGCTTGTTTTCATTCCCAACTGCGACAAGATTATTCCGGGCATGCTCATGGCAGCATTGCGCCTGAATATCCCGGCCATTTTTATCAGCGGCGGTCCGATGCTTGCGGGAAAACTTCAGGGTAAGGCTGTTGATCTCATAAGTGTTTTTGAAGGTGTTGGCGCAGTTAAAGCCAAAAAGATGACTACCGCCGCGTTGAAGCAACTGGAAGATTGCGCCTGTCCGGGTTGCGGTTCCTGCTCCGGGATGTACACGGCCAATTCCATGAACTGTGTCACCGAAGCATTGGGTCTGGGATTGCCCGGCCACGGAACGATTCCCGCAGTTCTGGCTTCCCGTCACCGGCTGGCCAAACATGCCGGGATGAAAATAATGGATTTGCTCAAGCGCAACGTCAGGCCGCGCGATATCTGTACGCTGGCTGCTTTCAAAAACGCCATAGCCGTGGATATGGCTCTGGGATGTTCCACCAATACCGTTTTGCATATTCCCGCCATTGCCCATGAAGCGGGAATCAAGCTTGATTTGAACCTCTTTAATAAAATCAGCGAGCAGACTCCCAATCTCTGCAAACTGAGCCCTGCCGGACATCATCATATCGAAGATTTTGACGCGGCAGGAGGCATTCAGGCCGTGATGAAAGTAATCAGCGCTCTGGGTGTCATTGATGAAAAGGCAATTACAGTAACAGGGAAAACTGTCGGCGGCAATTTGAAAAAAGCCCGTGTTCTGAATACCGATGTTATCAGAACTTTGAAAAATGCCTATTCACAGCAGGGCGGTATTGCCATTTTACGCGGCAATCTTGCGCCGGACGGAGCGGTGGTTAAACAATCAGCGGTAGCAGCAACCATGCAGAAAAACGAAGGCAGAGCCCGCGTCTTTGATTGTGAAGATGACGCCATCGCCGCAATTATGGCGGGGAAAATTAAAGGCGGCGACATTGTGGTTATCCGTTATGAAGGTCCCAAAGGCGGCCCGGGCATGAGAGAAATGCTTTCGCCCACTTCGGCGATTGTGGGTATGGGTCTGGATAAAACAGTCGCGCTTTTGACAGACGGGCGTTTCAGCGGCGGCACGCAGGGCGCGGCAATCGGCCATATTTCTCCCGAAGCTGCGGAAGGCGGCCCGATCGCGCTCGTTAAGGAAGGCGACATCATTGCCATTGATATTCCGGCCAAGAAACTGAACCTGAAAGTAAGCGATCAGGAGCTGGCTAAGAGAAGAAAAGCTTTAAAGCCTTTTAAACCGAGGATTACAACAGGTTATCTGGCGAGATATGCGAAACTCGTAACTTCAGCCTCAACGGGCGCAATCTTCAAAGACTGATGGGGCTGTTGAAAAACACAAAAAATCTGTCATTGCCGGGCTGNNACAAAAATTTGTATATTTGGAATGAATATTCAGAGAATAGTATAAGACTAAACTTTGCATCTTCAATTGTTGTATTCAATATATATCCATACCAGAGTTCTCTGCCATGAAAATGATTTTTTAACATTTCATTTTTAGCTCTAGTCCAATGTCCCATTCTATTATTTTTAACTATAAAATTTGAATGAGTGGCACTATGTCTAACTTCCTCGACGACTGCAAACCAGTTATTCAGATCAATAGTACGATTGTTTTCAGTTTCGCTTTTATAAATAGCAGGACAAATTTTTCTAAGAAATTTTAACTTGAGAGAGTTTGTTTTGTAATAGTATTTTAAATATTCTTCCCAAAAGGAGAAATCTGATTCTTTCAAATCCCCCCTTTTTTTATCTAATTTAAATTTCTCTATTTTTTTTATTTCTGCTAACTCAGGATTCTCCAAAAGAAGTAATATTAAAGTATTTTTTAAGAAGGTTTCAAAAGCTTCGTAAGCCTGTGAAATTGTCCATGAAGCCTCGCGTGCTATTAATATTTTAATGAGTTCAAAATATTCTTCACCCTTAACTGAAAATGGTGCGCCACAAGAATAATATTTTGCTACGCTGTTTTCAGGCCATTCTGTCAAATCTCTTATGGCAATAGAGGAGCCTGAATATATTGAAGATATGCCAAATGATGTTTCCGAAATAGATTGTCTATATGACTTTTCAAAACTATTGAGTTGATCATTAATATTCAGCAACAAGCCGTTAAGAGTGTTTAGATGAAGGAAAAGATCATATAATGGGGCGTTGAGAGGGTTCATAATTAATTTTCAATATCAAATTTTTCTAGTAATTGATGATGTCTTTTAGATCAATGCTTTAGTTCGATGTCTTTAATGCCAAGCCAGTCGAGGGTTTTTTCTTGTCGTTAAAAAAATCGTCGAGCCCCTATCATCTCCAGTCTACCAGCATTAGTCCCGCGCTTATCCGGTTCGTGCTTGTGCTATAATCGAGCAGGCTTTCTCCGTAACCGTTGAAATACTGTACATAGAAGCTTATCTTCTTGGCAAGATTTTCGTTAAACGAAGATAGCGGGATGCTCCAATCCAGTTGAACCGCTCCTTTATTCTCCGACTTTAAATTATTGCGCAGCATCACGGCAAACCGCTGATTCTTCCAGTAGAGATTTCCCCATAGTTCACCATATCCCGTATAGTCTGTGATATCGGGATTGTCGTCGTCATCTGCGTCTTCAGGAAGACGGTACCAGGTTTTTAACAGCAGACTGAAGTTATCATTTCTTTCCAACCCGAAATTTTTTTCAAAACCGAAATTGGCAACAATGCGGTTCCAACTGCGGGAAAGCGGTTTGGCGCGGCCGTTCGATTGATGATTAAATCCCAGATTAATAAATTGCAGTTTTGTTCCCATCAGGCCGGGAATTTCACGCTGCATGTCGAAATTAAAGAGCAATTCCGGTTCGTAGTTGGTGTCTCTGAAGGGAGCGGAAAATGCCGAGTTGTAAAGCTGCCAGAATGATTGCTGCGAATAGGCTACCCAGGCATCGATGCCTCTGATTCCGGTACTTTTTTCAATAATGTCTTTTATTGTTTCACTTCGTACAATATCTCTCCAGATTTTAAATTTAAAGCTCAGTTGAAATTTTGCCTCGTTGTATTGCGCTTTGGCTTTGGGATCAACATCCAATTGGGTATTTTCATTCGGTGAAGAATTATAGGCCAGCGGCAGAAAAAAACAGGGGCGATAAGGCCAAAGTGCAAAAATATTTCTTTCTTTAGCTTTATCACTTCTCAGATCCCATTGTTTTTCCATGACAGAAAAATATTTTTCATCCGCTTTAGGTGATTGGGGCGTTACTTTCTCAAGGGCGCTTGCTGATTCCGGGGACAATGTTTTTTCAGTGGATATTGTAACTGTAATTTCTTTTGCGGGAATTTGCTTTTTTGCCAGATCGTCGAAGCATTTTAGTCTTACGTCATTGTTATCTTTGATGGCCGCGCACTTTGCCAGGCTGTCGTCAATTTCAGCGGCGTTGCCGGGGAATGCCGTAATCAGCAGCAAAAATACGCATGTCAGTATTATTCTAAGTGCCGTCTTGATTTTTGGAATTTTCATGCCTTAGCGACGCTTTCTATTTTTTTGCCGTAAGTATTTGGCGAACTCTTTCCAGTTCCTGCTTGTTGTCCACTTCCACGGAATCGTAAGGAGTGATGACAACTTTGATCTTGTAACCGTATTCCAGCGCGCGCAGTTGTTCGAGGGCTTCGAACTTCTCGAGTTTGCCTTCGGGAAGTTTAGTGAAGATATCGAGAAAATCACGCCGGTAGGCGTAAATACCGTGATGCTTATAGTAATCGGCCTTAAGGGATTTGTCGCGCACATAGGGGATCGTGGCCCGCGAAAAATAAAGCGCGAAATTCTGATGATCGAGAACAACCTTAACAGCGTGAGGATGGGTTATTTCCTCATCGAGAATAATTTTATAAATCAGTGTGGACATATTGATGAAGGGATCCTCCATCAGCGGCCGGATGACTTCATCAACCTGCGACGGTTCAAAGATCGGCTGATCGCCCTGAATGTTGACAACAATCGCGTCCATAGAGAGATTCAGTGTTTTGACAGCTTCAGCAATTCTGTCTGTGCCTGAGCGATGCGTGGTTGCCGTCATTATTGCATTGCCACCGAAATTTTTCACCGCGTCGAATATCCGCTGATCATCTGTGGCCACCGCAACATAGGGGACAGCTTTGGCTCGGGCCACGCGCTCATAGACATGCTGAATCATCGGCTTTCCGCAAAGATCAGCCAGGGGCTTTCCGGGAAACCGGCTCGATTCATATCGCGAGGGGATTATGCAAATTACGTCTCTCTTCATTAGCGACTCCATAAAAAATCGATCTTGTCATTCCGGTCGCATATGACCTTTAGGTTACGAAGGCCGGAATCCAGTGCGGTAAATCGCACCGCTTTTGCGGTGATAATGTCTAGACTCCGGCCTACGCCGGAGTGACGGAAGTTGGAAATACCTACTTCCCCAAATGCGGATCGGTTTTTTGTAAATAGTTCACCACATAATCCCGCACGGAATCTTCCAGTGAAGCAAATTTCACCGGGCTGCCGGCATCTTTGAGCTTTTTCATCTCCGCCTGCGTGAAATACTGGTATTGATTGCGCAGAGCTTCCGGCATGGCAATATATTCAATATTTGTTTTTTTCTTCATGGCTGTAAAAACTGCCTTGATTAAATCATTCCAGGTTCTCGCCTTGCCCGTGCCCAAATTGAAAATGCCGTTGGCCTTCGGATTTTTCAAAAGCCACCACATGGCATTGACGCAGTCTTTGACATAAACAAAATCGCGCATCTGCCCGCCGTCTTCGTAGTCTTTTTTGTAGGATTTGAAAAGTTTGACCTTGCCGGTTTCTTTTATTTGATAAAAGGCCTTGAAAATAACGCTGGACATATCGCCTTTATGATACTCGTTGGGGCCGAAGACGTTGAAGAATTTAATTCCCGCCATTTTCTTTTCGAGCTTATGGCTTAATGCCCATATATCAAATACCTGCTTGGAATAACCGTACATGTTGATTGGTTTGAGTTCATTGATTTTTTTATGATCGTCCGAAAAGCCAATTTTCCCGTCTCCGTAAGTTGCCGCCGAACTGGCGTAAATAAAACGAATGTTGCGCTTCAGCGCCCATTGGGCCAGCAGTTTTGTGTAGACATAATTATTGTGCCAGAGGTAATCGGCGTCGCGTTCGGTTGTGGAGGAGCAGGCGCCCATATGAATTATCGCGTCAATTTCAAAAGGCAGGGTATCGGTGTCGATCATTTCCAGAAAATCGTCTTTGTGAACGTAGTTGACGAAATGAAGATTGACGAGATTTTTCCATTTATCACTCGTTCCCAAACGGTCAACGATGATAATGTTGTTGATTCCTTCCTGATTGAGCTTCCAGACAAAAGCGCTTCCGATAAATCCGGCGCCACCTGTAACGATAATCATTTGTTTTGCTCCTTTTTTTGTTAAAAATGGTGGATGCGTTGATGCTTCATCCACCCTACAAATATTATACTGAAAATAGATACTGTCAATACCAATGTTTATTATTGAAGCCGCGGATATTCGTCGCCGATTGTTAAAACGCGACAGGGAGTTTCCCCTTTAATCATCATGAAATTAAGCTGTCGGCCGGTGATTCCGCCCGAGCCCCGGTACGAGAAAAATAAATCCTGACGGCAGGAAGTGCACAAATGAGAGAGATCAATATTTTCTTCCGGAATGCCGCAATTTATCAATTGCCGGCGATTGGCTTCCGGCAAATCCACTATCCATTTATCCGGTTTTCCTTCAGGGAAGAGAAATGTTTCGTAATTTTTCTGTTTATGAAATTTTTCTGCCGCAT
>DCVU01000137.1:12311-14720 GCA_002327415.1 Smithella sp. UBA2180 | reverse complement strand
TCAGCCGCCGTTATGCCGTTCGCAACAGGGGAAGCATAGATGTTAAAAAGACTCTGCGCGCTTCGGCCAAATACAACGGCGTTCCGGTGGAAATAAAATACCGCCACAGGGCAAAACGCAAAAGCCGGATTGTCACGCTGTGCGATGTTTCCGGTTCCGTCTGGGCAGCGGCGCGTTTCATGCTGAATCTGCTTTACTCCCTGCAGGATTGCTTTGACAAAGTTAGCAGCTTTGTGTTTATTGACCAATTGTCGGACGTAACTTCAATTTTCGAAGAAAACGAAATCAACGAGGCGATTCGTCTGGTGCTGGAGAAATCAGACATAAACTTTAACGCTTCAACGGATTACGGCGAAACTTTGAGAAATTTTAAAAAAGATCATATGGACCTTCTGACGAAGAAGACAACGCTGATAATAGTCGGCGATGGCCGCTCAAATTATATGAATCCCGAAGACGCAATTCTCGGCCAGATGAGAGAACGCTGCCGTAGAGTTATCTGGCTCAATCCAGAACAGGAAAATCTCTGGGGTTCGGGTGACAGCGAAATCAGGTCTTACATGCCTCACTGTCATGAGGTGCGCCAATGCCGTAACGTCAACCAATTATTTACTTTTATTGAGGAGCTGGTTTTATAAAATGAATACTATAGCATCAGAAAAATCTTATAGTTGGATATCACGTTTCGCCATTGAACATGTCGCTTCGCGCTCTGATTTACAGACAGTACTTGATTTTCCTCAGGACATCTGGCAGAAAATGGGTGAAGCGGGATTTTTTAAAATAGGAATAGCGAAGGATTTCGGCGGCAGCGGAGGTGGATTCAAGCAACTTACCGAAGCGGGAGAAGTTTTTGTTCGCAGTGGTTACAACATGGGGCTGGCGCTGTCGTGGCTGTACCAGCAGATTATTGCCATGCGCGTTATCTCCGCTTTTGGCAATGAAAAACAACGTAAGCAATATCTGCCGCTGATGGCTCAGGGAAAGTTAATCGTATCCTTTGCCGTTTCCGAACCAAAACACGGAGCTAGTCCCAAATTATTGACCTCTACAGCAGTGCCTGACGGCAATTACTACAAGATTAATGCTGACAAAATTTATTTAACCAACGCGCCAATTGCCGGGCTTTTTATTGTCATAGCGATAACAGGTGAAGAAAAAGGACAGAAAAAATTCAGCGCCTTTCTGGTTTCGACCGATGATAATGGGGTTATTATCAAACCGCAGATGAAATTCGATTTCCTTAAGCCTGCTCCGCACGGCGGAATTAAATTAAATGACTGCCGTATACCTTCTTCTGCCATTTTTGGTGAAAAAGACACCGCTTATACGAATATTGTCATACCATTTAGTGATGCGGAAAGTGTTGTTCTGATGGGTGCTGTGACAGGCGGAATGGGTGCTGAACTTATGGATTTAATCGTGGAAAGCGACAAAAGCAATGTTCATAAGGATAAATCTCTGCAAAGCGAAGTAGGGGCGCTGGACTCCCTGCTGGAAACGATGCGCGCCATTGCCCGCGATGCAGCGCAAAAGCTGGACGAACAAGATAGTGCCGCGGTGCCTCTGATAGTCACGTTTAAAGAACTGGTTGCCGGTTTTCAATTGAGGATATCGGCCGCGGTTGCTAAATGGGAAATAAAAACAAAAGACCGTTATAGCGTTCTTCAGACTGACATCAACGTTCTGGGAGCGCTGCAACAGAAAACTCTACAGGATAAGCAGGCAAAGCTCGGAGACGAACTGCTGCACGGGGCCAGATAAAAAATCTGGTCGGAAAATAAAAAGTGAATATTTTGGTTATTTAGTTTCGTCGATCCACTTTATCATGGATTTATTGAGAATAAGACGGTCTTTCTTTTCTATTATTTTGGCAGACAACTTATAAAGATTGTATCTGTTCTTGATAATTAATTTCCACGTCATTTATTAATTACCTCCTCCTTGCCTTATGCGAATTTATTAAGCAATCGTTTTTGATAATATCCTGTTAAAACCAGGGAGAAAATGAAATTCTAAAAAAGCTACTTTTACTATACCGCAAATTAAGTCTATTTCAAGTAAACTATTTTAAGACAGCGCAACCCGGCATATGAATAGGTATGCGCCGGGTTGCTTGCAGGTCTAACGCTTCCAGACGGGGGAGTTAAAATGGAGAGCATTAGGTGGTGACATAATTATCTTTGAAGAGCCTTTATAGTGTTATTTACGGTTTTCTTTATCTTCACTTCAAGAATATCTCCAAGGATAAAACATTTAATTATTGTTGACGACGCCGGGCAAAGACGGCGGCGCCCAGAGCGCCGATTATTTGTGGATCAACGGGCAGAGGCGTGACTTCCATGTTGATAACTTTGGTTAGCGCCTTGATCAGACCATGGCTTTTAGCACATCCACCGGTAACGGTCA
>DCVU01000137.1:5477-12268 GCA_002327415.1 Smithella sp. UBA2180 | reverse complement strand
CCAAAAGGAAAATCGTTACGGGTATTGCATCGATTTTGCCATATTTCACTGATATTTAATCTTCTTTAAAAAGTGTATGATAGCTTCATTTCGGGGACAATGTACATCTTCTAAATTTGGCAAAGAAATAATTATATGTTATGGATCACTTAAAGGATGTTATCCTGGGCTGTTGAGAAATTGAATAAGCAGGCAAAGGATAATTTAAATTAAACATGACTACACCAATCATATCTATTGTCGGTAAATCCAATTCCGGCAAAACAACTTTAATAGAAAAGCTGATTCCGGAACTGGTTAAAAGAGGATATCAAGTGGCTACAATCAAGCATAATGTTCATGGATTTGACATAGATCATGAGGGCAAGGATAGCTGGCGTCATAAAAAAGCCGGTGCCCGCACAACGGTAATTTCATCCGCTCACCGGGTAGCTTTAATTGAAGACCTTGACCATGATCATTCGCTTACCGAAATAAGGGATAAATATATTAAGGATGCGGATATAATTCTTTCCGAAGGTTATAAAGGCAATCCTTTCCCCAAAATTGAAGTTTTCCGTTCGGAATTAAAGCGTGATTTGTTATGTAAAAAAGAGGATAATTTACTGGCAGTTGCTTCAGATATAACGATGGATGTTGGTGTTCCCTGTTTCGATATCAACGACGCCAAACGCCTCGTTGATTTAATTGAAAGTAAATTTTTAAAATAATTATCCACTCAGAGGTTATAGATAATAGGCCGGATGGGTAGCACATATCGATTGCGATGGAAAAGGAGAAAAATAATGTTTGATTTCCGGAATAGTACAAAGCTTAAAGTATTTCTGTTTATGGTTTTTCCGGTTTTGATGATGGTTGCTTGCGCTACGGTGCCGCCACCTGTTCCTCCCAAACCGGCCCAAATTGCGGTTGTCCTAGGTGGTGGGGGATCCAAGGGTTTTGCGCATATTGGCGTGCTGAAGGTGCTGGAAGCTCAGAAGATTCCGATGCACATGATTGTAGGCACGAGCGCCGGCAGTCTGGTCGGCAGCTTATATGCCTCAGGCAAGACCGCCTTCGAACTACAGGGGATCGCCCTGAAGATGGAAGCGGATAATGTTATCGACTATGACTGGAAGATATGGAAGGGTGGGCTCATTAAGGGAGAGAAAATCGAAAGCTTTATCAATACAAACATTCATAATACTCCCATAGAAAAACTGAAAATACGTTACTATGCTGTGGCTACCAATGCCGCTACCGGGGAAGAAGTAGTCTTTGCCAGGGGCAATACCGGTATGGCTGTGCATGCCAGCTGCTCAGTGCCGGGCGTGTTTCAACCTTCGAAGATCGGAAACAGCACCTATATAGATGGCGGTGTGGTTAGCCCTGTGGCCGTTGATGTAGCGCGCCGTAACGGGGCGGATATTGTCATTGCTGTGGATATTTCCGGTGGTATCAATACCAATGTACCCGATGGAATCATGGATACGATGAGAAAGTCTATAGACATAATGTATGCCCGAATTGCTGAATATCAGATCAAAAACGCCGATATCGTGATCCGTCCGAATATGAAGAATATCGGCTCCACCGATATGGACAAATTTAACGAAGCGATTTTTGAGGGTGAAAAGGCGGCCAGCGCAAAATTGCCGGAGATTCAGAAAATTATTGAAAGGCTAAAACGAGAAGGAAGACTTTAGAAAAATCACGTCAAAAGGGTTAAACAGCATGATCATTATAGGCGGAAGGGCCCATACAATTGACGAACTTCTTGAGGTAAGCAAACTCGGCTACCCGTTTGTGGAGATTTCTCTTAATGATCCTGCGACCGTTACCGGCTGGATTCCTCAGCTTCGTGAAATAAAAGATAAATGCGGAGTTTCATTTCTGGCCCATTATCCCAACGAAGATAATCCTCTTGATGTGAATGTGCTTCAAAATAAATTCCTTCCGCGCATCAAAACTCTGATGGATCTGTCACGACGGCTTGATATTACCAAAGCGACTATCCATTTCTGGATTGATCAAAGGTGGCTTCCGGTAAATCTTATTCCCGGGAAGTTGGAACTGCTGTCCCGTATAGTGAACTACGGCAATGAATATGGAATTACCGTTTGCATAGAGAATTTAAGCGAACGCGCGGAGAGCTTCGGACCGGCATTCGAGGCCATCCCTGATCTCAGGATGACTTTGGATATCGGACATGCCCAGCTTCTGGCGAAACAGAACACATCGTTTCGTTTTATAGAAGATCACTTTTCCAGAATTGCTCATCTCCATGTACATGACAACCGTGGCGGAACAAGCGTTAAAGATGATCTCCATCTGCCACTGGGAGAAGGGATTGTTGATTATACTGCCATTATAAAATCTCTCATTGAAAAGGGGTATGACTCAACCATCACCATGGAAGTAAAACCCGGGGACATGTCCAGGACAAAAAAGTCTTTGGAGGATTGTCTCCGAAAGACATAGCGTGTTGGGCCTGCATCAGAAATAATATCTTTTCAAAAAGTAAAATAAATTATTCTAACTCCTTTATTCTCTTGAAAAAAAACACATTGTCATGTTAACATAACCAGCATTTTTTTATGGAGGTTATTAAGACCATTAATTTAATACAATTACTGAGAGATTCTGTTCAAAAATATGGTGATCGCACCGCGTTAATCAGCGATAAGCAATATATTACTTATAGTCAGTTAAATAGGGCAATAAATAATGTTGCCGGTATAATTAAGCAGGCAGGTATTGGAAAGGGAGATAAAGTGGCTCTCATGCTCCCCAACATACCGGAATTTGTATACAGTTATTTCGGTGCACTTAAAAACGGCGCGGCTGTTATTCCTCTTAGCACATCTTCCACGTCATTCGAATTAACATATTTGCTGAACAATTCGGATTCTAAAATTTTAATAACCCAGGCGTCCCTGATCAAAAAATATCAGGATGCTAAAGATAAGCTTTTGTCTTGTCATAAAGTAATTGCCGTAGATTCCTTAAATCAAAACGGAGAGCTCTTTGCCGATGCGGATAACGATGATTCGTCTTTTTGTTCGGTGAAAATTAATCCGGAAGATCCGGCTGTAATTATATACACGGCGGGACTGACCGGTAAACCTCTGGGCGCGTTACTTACCCATCGCAATCTATGTGAAGAGCTCAGTATGATTCAACCCATTTTTCGAAGAGGGAAGGAAGATGTCGGTCTTTGCCTGATTCCACTTTTTCACTCTTTCGGAGCCACTGTGAACATGCTGAACGTTATTCAAGTGGGATGTTCCACAGTCATGATGGATCGATTAACCATGGATGGTCTTTTTGGCGCTATTGAAAGAGAGAAAATTACATACATCGCAGCAGTGCCACGCCTTTATTTGGGAATGATATTATATGAAAAAGCATCCAAATATGATTTGAGTTCTTTGAAAATATGCGTCACCGGCGGCTCAGCCATGCCGCCCGATTTCATACCTGTTTTTGAGCAGAAATTTAACGTGCGCATTCTTGAAGGTTATGGCCTGACGGAAGCATCACCCGCCTGTTCTTTCAACCGTATCGAGAGTGTTGCCAAACCAGGATCTATCGGCACCCCTTTGCCTGGAATTGATATCAAAATTGTTGATGAATCCGGCCGAGAACTGCCACGTAATGAAATCGGCGAGATTGTTGTCCGGGGCGGCAACATTATGAAAGGCTACTATAAAGATGACGCGGCTACCGCCTCAGTAATCAAAGATGGCTGGCTTTACACCGGAGACTTGGGCAGAATGGACGAAGAAAATTACATTTTTTTGACCGGGCTCAAGAAAAGAATGATCATCATCAGCGGATTTAACGTATATCCGCGTGAAGTGGAAGCGGTGTTGAACATGCATCCCGCAGTGCAGGGCTCGCGCGTATTGGGCAAGCCGGATTTAATGCGCGGCGAACTGGTGAAGGCAGAAATTGTTCTAAAAGAAGGATATTCTCCCGACGATAAAGAAATTATCCGGTACTGTAAAGTATATCTATCCAACTATAAAGTTCCGCGCGAAGTGGAATTTGTGCAAGCGCTGTCTAATTAGAAGGATTAAAAACCATGAACATATTTTCACGAGCGGAAAATTTCATCAGCCGAAAATCCGATTCTAATTTAATTATCGCGATATTCGGAATTATTTATTTTGCCTCGCAAATAAAAATCGCCTCAATCGTTCATCCATTGGGCATTGATATGTTGCGCATTCAGACAACCCTGTCGAGTGATACCTTCAAAGAGATAGCTTCGGGATGGATTGCGTCGGGCCAAATAGGACTTTATTATAAGCATTTTTATTTCGATAATTTTCATCCGATCTGGTACAGTATATTTTTAAGTTTGCTTGTTGCCAGAGTGTTTAAGATCAACAATATTAGTCCGAAATTCAACTTTATTATCCTGACACCGTTTGTTGCCGGCATCTGCGATTTGATCGAAAACATGATGCATCTGTACTTTATGGCTGACCTGAAGCGTGCAACGCCTGCGCTTGTTGCGCTCTCTGGAACAGCTACGAATACCAAATGGTTTCTGGCTTTATCAGGTGTTGCCATCGTTTCTATTCTGATAGGCATCTCGATTGTGAAGGCTTTCATAACGAAGAAAAAATAAGTTTTAGGAGTGAGCTTGCATGAAACTGCTTAATTTTCAGGCTGAAGCCGGCGGTGCGCCGAAGTTTGGAGTCGTCATCAAAGGTTACGCGATGTCTTTTGAGACGCTGCAGCAGAAATCAGGGCAAACGTTTATTCAGCTTTCCGATGTTTATTCCTATCTGGAAAACCTGCCGTCAAGCGAAGACGCGGCCAGAGAATTTTTGAAGTACGGAGAAGCTTACATTTCTTCTTTCAATGATAGAGAAAAAATACCACTCGAAAAGGCTAAAATACTTTCTCCTGTACCCGTTCCCCGGACCCTGATTGATTTCGGTCTTTCTCCGCGTCATCTGGGAAATTCGGCGGCGACTTTGATAAAACATGCATTCGGCTTTTTCGGTTCGATTATCGCGCCAATTATTAAACAAAGGATAAAAGCGGCAACCAGCGGGAAGATGATCTATTACAAAGGCAACCATAACGCGATTATCGGAGACAACGATACGATTCATTGGCCTGCTTATTCGTCTTATCTGGATATTGAACCGGAACTGGCAATAATCACGGGAAATGAAGCCGTACCAATAGCCGGATATACTATTTTCAACGATTCGTCGGCGCGCGATGTGCAGTTTAAAGAGATGCTGGGATTAGGCGGCCCGGCCAGAAGCAAGGATTTCGATCACAGTAATGGGTTGGGACCATTTATAGTTACTCCCGATGAAGTTGGTGATCCTCTGGCCCTGAATGTGAAAGTGAAAGTAGGAGAACGCTATGAATGGAAGGGGAGCACTTCCGAATATTGTGCGCGTCCTGAGAAAGCGGTTGAATTTCTTAAAACTGTTTTAACACCTTTGCCGGGTACAGTTATAGGATTAGGGACAATACCCGATTGCACAGGGCTGGACAACGATTTATGGATAAACCCCGGCGAGAAAATAGAAATCATTTTCGATAAACTGGGAATTCTGAGGCAAAATATTCCGGAAAATTTAGGAAAAATCGAACCATCGCCTTGGGGGAGCAGAGAAGAATTGCGAAAATTCTACTAAAATTTGCCATGAACAGAACTTGGCTTGTCCGTGAGCGTCGAGATAAACGATAACTTCCTGCTATCCTTAATTCTAAAATTTCTAATTTTATGTTAGGCTACAATTAGAAATCGTTACACAATCCATCTGCATTAAGAGTATTATACTCAAAATTTCGGTACCAATCGGTGGGTTAAAGATATGAAAATAGGTTTGGCTTTGGAAGGAGGAGGAGTTCGGGGATTGGCGCATATTTCTGTTCTGGAAACTCTTGATGATCTGGGCATCAAGCCAAGCATTATTGCAGGAACCAGTATGGGTGCCATCATCGGTGCACTCTATGCCTCTGGGATGTCTGGAAAAGAAATCAGAGAACACATCAGCAGAAATCTTATTCTAAAAGACGATACTTGGCGAGATATTGTTGCGAAAAAAAGTCACCTGCTGAAATTGGTCAAAGCGTTTTCCGCAGAAATTCCTCGCGGCGGGTTTATTAATACTCAAGGCTTCTTTGAATACCTTTTTAGTGAGATTAGAAAGAAAACTTTTGAGGAGCTTGAGATCCCTCTTTTAGTCATTGCCGCGGATTATTGGACATCAGAGGAAGTCGTATTTGAGAGAGGGAAATTGCTACCCGCACTGCAGGCCAGCGTGGCTGTGCCCGGTGTTTTTGCCCCGGTGTCCATCGCCGGCAAAGTTCTCATCGATGGAAGCGTTGTAAACCTGGTACCCTACGACCATCTTTTAGAGCGCGCTGATTTCACCATAGCCGTGGATGTAAGCAAGGTTCGCAATCCCGGCAAGAAGGAGATTCCCGGCGCTCTTGAATCAGTTCTTGGTGCTTTTAGTATCATGCAGGCTTCGGCTCTGGCTGAAAAGATGAAAATCAGAAAGCCGGACATATACGTTCAAACGGAAATTCAAGGTATCCGGATGCTGGACTTCGGTAAAACGGAGGAAGTTTTTCTGCAGGCGAAGCCGGCAATGGACTTGCTGAAAAAGCAATTAAAAGGTTTAACTATTTAGCAAGATAAAATAATTTCTTGCTTCCTGAAACAAATAAGTCGTCAACTTCAACAAATATACTTACTTTCGAAGGTTAATTTTATGATGACGTGGAATAATTAATTAGTGGTGGTGAAATTAACAAGAATTTGGTGA